>JAQBNI010000042.1 GCA_028288625.1 Bacteroidota bacterium
TAACAGTTCCGGCGACTTAATGACCAATATAAATATGGATCCGAAAAGTTCTATTACTGTAATTGATCTGTCACATTATTCCGCAGGCAATTATTATATTTCGATATTACAGCACGACAAAGTGTTGAAAACAGAAAAAATTATTTTAGTTCATTGAGTTTAAATTACATTATGAATAAAGACGCTGAAGTTTTTGATCAAATTGTGAAAGCACGCCGTTCCATCAGGATTTATGATGACCAGGCACCATTTGATGCGGAAGCTGTTACCCGAAGCCTGGAAAGAGCGCTGCTCTCACCTAACTCGAGTAATTTGCAGCTATGGGAATTCTATCGCGTAAGATCAAAAGAAAAAAAAGATGAATTGGCAAAATATTGTCTTGGACAGAAATCGGCATCTACGGCAAAGGAATTAATTGTTATTGTAACGAGGAAGGATAAATGGAAGGAGCGAGCCGAGTATGTTTTGAAGGAGGCGATGAAGGATTTTCCGCAGACGACAGGCAGAAAAGAAAAGTTGATCATTGATTATTACAAAAAAATAATTCCTACTTTATATTTTTCCGATCCTATAGATATTGCAGGCGGTTTGAAGAAATTATTTTCAACTGTTGGCGGTGCCTTTCAGCCGATTCCCCGTGAAATTACTGCCACTGACATGCGTATCGTGGTTCATAAAAGTACCGCACTGGCTGCACAAACTTTTATGCTGAGTATGAAGGCAGAAGGCTTTGATTCATGCCCGATGGAAGGATTTGACAGCAGGCGCGTAAAACAATTCCTGTCGTTACCTCGTGGCGCTGAAATTTGTATGATCGTTTCCGTTGGAAAGGCAAAGGAAGAGGGCATTTATGGCAAACGTGTACGTGTTCCGAAAGAAGATGTTATTTTTGAAATATAATTTATGGATGTAATTATAAAAGGCATATTGTCCGGAATTACGATCAGCCTCCTGATCGGTCCCATATTTATTGCCTTGGTAGATATTACATTAACCAAGGGCTGGCGTTCTGCGCTGTTCTATGTTTCCGGTGTGATCATCAGTGACATTGTATTGATCTATTTTCTGAATGAATTATTATCTGTTTTTGTTTTTGATCAGTATAAATTATATGTGGGCTGGATCGGTGGCTTAGTACTCCTGATGTTCGGAGCAATTACTTTTTTTGCAAATCCGAATGTAGAACATGCCAATATTGAGAATATAAAAACTTATTTCGGTGCTTTTTTTAAAGGTGTCACTATTAATGTCTTGAATCCTTTCGTTGTATTATTTTGGGTGGGAATATATTCTACACTCGCAACTTTTAATTACAGCAATCTGGAAAAAGCTGCATATTACGGTTCGCTGCTGAGTATGGTTGTTGTATTTGATATGCTGAAGATCCGGTTTGCATACTTCCTGAAATATCGTTTTTCTACGCAGAAATTAAGTATCGTAAAAAAAGTTGCCGGTGTTTGCCTGTTTGTTTTTGGAATTGTAATGATCGTAAAAGTGATGAGCTGATATAGCCGGTTTTGGTCGCCTGACCAAAACAATTCATTATTAATCTGAGTAATGATTATAAAATTTCTTGTTGGTCAGGCGACCAACAATGGCATCATTCTTCCATATCTTCCAACAGAATGCTTTTATAACTCACATAATCATCCACAGTAGAAAACCTGAATTCCGGATATTCACTCATAAACTTTTTATTTTTTAAACCCCCTTGAAGTGGACGGGGGGCGGGTGCTTGTATGTCTTCTGTTGATAACGGGATCAATTCATAAGAAGCATCGGGAAAATATTTGAGAATGTTTAAGGCAAGCTGTACCCGGTTCATGTAATCCGTTCCGGCAATGTTGTATATCCCGGCTTTATTATCATTCAATAATAAATACAAGCAACGTGCGATATCATAAGCATTTATTGGTGTCGCGTACTGATCCAGCGGAAGACGCAATGATAGCTTTTGCTGATCGAAGATCTGCTGTATGATCCGCGATACAAAATTTTTTCCACGCTCTTCTTCGCCATAGACATTTGTGATCCGCAGTACAATATTTTTCTGATCAGACCTCATTACGGCTTGTTCCGCTTCCAGCTTATGTTTTCCGTAAACAGATAAGGGGTTAGTACTAGCCATTTCATCATAAGGACCATTCTCGCCATCAAAAATATAATCCGTGGAAATAAAAACTAATTTAGCTTCAAGTTCTTTTGCAAGTGCAATAATGTTCTTAGTAGATGTTACTGTTTTTTCATAACTTTCTTCTGGATGCTCTTCGCAATAATCTACATGCGTTAACGCGCCGCAATGAACGATCACCTCCGGTTTAAATCCTGTCACATCAAAATTATCTTCGTTGTCAAGGCTGAGTGTGTCAAAGAATACGGTTTTGCGGGCTTCATATGAAAAATATGTTCCGACGCATTCCATTCCTTTTTCGGTGAAATGTTTTAAGCAGTTAGAACCTACTAAACCCGATGCGCCTATGATAAATACTTTCATTGTTGCTAATTTGAAAATTTAGAAACGGATAATTTAGAGAACGATCTGATTTTAGAAATGAAATAATCCCATACGATGCTTCCTTTGTACAAGCCTTTTTTATTTGGTGGTGCTACAGACAAAAGTTCTTTTAGTTTTTCATTCCTTGTTCTTTTCTCATCTAATATTTTTCGCTCTTTGTTATAATCAATGATGGCGTTCTTTACTGCATCTGCATCTTCCTTGTTTTGTGTGAGCTTCACTTTAAAGAATGCAATATAATCAAGCAAGTTTCTCGTAAAGGAAATTTGCTGTAATTGTTCCTTTGATAAATTCTTGTGTAGCAAACCTCGGTTATTTTTAAAATTAAGGTAAGCTTTTTTAGGGTGAGATTTATTTAGTGTGCCGCCTCCAACATGATATACAACGCTTTCTGCACAATAACCTGCTTTATAACCAAGATTTTTTAATCGCCAGCACAGATCTATTTCTTCCATGTGCGCGAAAAAATCCGCGTCCAGTCCGCCTGCTTTATGAAAAGCATCCGCTTTAATAAAAAGACATGCGCCGCTTGCCCAGAAAACTTCACCACTTTCATTATACTGTCCGCTGTCTTCTTCGCATGTTTCAAAAATTCTTCCCCTGCAAAAAGGATAACCATATTTATCTATAAATCCTCCCGCTGCACCGGCATATTCAAATTTATTTCTTTCGTGGTAGGATAAGATCTTCGGCTGACAAGCCACCATGAATTCATCCTGCAACATAAATTCCATTACATTTTCAATCCAGTTCTTTGTGACTTCCACATCAGAATTTAATAAAACATAATAATCTGATTGAATCTGGCTTAATGCATCGTTGTAACCTCCCGCATAGCCTGTATTTGTGGAGTTGATCACTACACGCAGATCAGGAAAATTTCGTTTTAAAAAAACAACGGAGTCATCCGTTGAAGCATTATCAGCAACAATAATTTCACAGCCCGGGTATGTAGAAAACTCAATGACGTTTGGGAGAAATTTTTCCAGCCAGTTTTTCCCGTTGTAATTTAAAATAACTACTGAAACTTTCATAATGATAAATGATGAATGATAAATGTTGAATAATTCATCTCTAACAAAAATACATTAATCATTAAACATTACTCAAATATAATTGGATAAAAATGGTGTTCATGAATGCCTGGCATTTCATCATTTAAAAATTAATAATTAATACCTGCGCGTTTCCAGCGGCGGTGACTCCACAGCCAGTATTCAGGCTTGTGTTCAATGTCTTTTTCTAACAACCGAACATATTTTTCAACGATCATATTCTCTTTTTCTTCTTTTGCATTTTCCGTGATCGTTTCCAGTTCCAATTCGTAAAATCCACGGTTTAGTTTTTTGATGGAAAGATATAATACGATAGCATTGGTTCTTCTTGCGAGCGTATCAAATCCTTTAAAAAATGGGGTATTGATATGCATGAATTTTGTCCAGTATGCATTTTCCGTATCTACGGGAGTTTGATCTGCAACAAAAGCAACGAAGGAAGTTTCCTTTTGCAGGTTGGAGTACAAAGTTTTCATATGATTCATCGGCACAAGATGGCATCCGAAACGCGAGCGATTTTTTATCAAAAATTTATCCAGTGTTTTATTATGCGGCGGTGAATACAATGCATACGATACTAAGTTGCTTTCCAGTCCGGCGAGGAGAGAAGCCCACTCCCAGTTTCCGTAATGCCCGAGCACGACAAAAATATGCTGCCCGGTTTTTTCATATCGTTTCCATTGTGCATAGCTTTCATGATGAAGCTCAATATGATTCCTCAATTCCTTTTGTGAGATGGAAATACTTTTTATCGTTTCCACAAAAAAATCTGCGAGATGCCTGTAATAATTCTTCCTGATGAACCATAATTCTGCACTGCGCTTATGCGGAAATGCATTTATAAGGTTAAGATCGATAACAGTTTTGCGATAAGCATAAAGACGGTTGAAGATAAAATAAATGATATCTGCCAAAGTAAATAAAATACCAAGCGGCAAATAAGAGATCACTTTTGCTATGAACAATCCAAAATTGGTGAGCAACCATTTCACTTTATGAAATTAGTTATTACTTATTAAACTACATAGAAGAAGTCGTGATACATTATTATCTTCACGGCGTGAAAACTATTTTGATCGAATCGCAATACATTGGTAGCTGCAGTTATTGGAAGGAATTATTACGTTCCGAAAAAATTTACCTGGACAGGCATGAGCATTTTGTGAAACGCAGTTACCGCAACAGGGCACATATATTGGGTGCAAACGGTTTGCTGCGGTTGAGTATACCTTTGGAAAGCGGCAAACATCAACATTCTGCAATGAAGGACGTTAGGATTTCTTATAATGAAAACTGGCAGAAGATACATTGGCAGAGTTTAACTTCTACTTATCGCCGTTCGCCTTTTTTTGAATTTTATGAAGATCATCTTCGCAAAATGTATGAAACACAATATGAATTGTTATTCGAATACAATTATAATTTTATGCAGGTGATTACGGGTTTATTAAAGATCAATTTGCCTGTAACGGAGACAGATAAATATATTGCTGCGGTTGATGATAATATAAAAGATTACAGGAATTATTTTTTACCGGGAAAGGAACCGGGAAATGATTTTACGGTTTATCCTCAGGTTTTTAGCGATAGGTTCGAGTTTATTCCGGATCTGTGTGTGCTCGATCTGCTTTTTAATATGGGAACGCGCAGTCTTGATTATTTATCTGCTGTTAAATACTAACCTGTACTTCAACTTTCCAAAGGTCTCGCTTTTCTCCTTTGTCAAATTCTTTTTTCAGATTCACGTTGATCGATAGATTCTGCAACGTCATATCGGAAACTTCCTTTGTTTTAATGGCATATGTTTTTGCTTCCGGCCAAAGGCTTTCTGTTTTGATCAATTGTGCATTCTTCATTGCATAGCTTCGCAACTGTATCACGAGGTAATTATACATGCCATCCGCTTTTGATTTGTCGTCAGTTTTTACAAAGCTGCAATCCCAGGAATAACGTCCCTTTGGTGTTCTCTGGTAAATCGATTCATATGCACCACGGATATTGAAATTACAATATACGCGGTCTTTTGAACCAACAATTTTGCTGCTCGTATCCATAGAATTTCTTCCATTTACTTTTAACTGGCTGATGGTATAATTAATTCCTTCGACAAAATTATAATAACTGTAATCAGGAACCTGCCACCAGGTTGGCTGCATATCCAAAGTAACGCGTATCCTGTTGATCTCGTAATATTTTTCGATGCCGTTATATCTGAGGACTTTTAAGCTCATTGGCGTTCCCACAGCTCCCTGTACAAGTTTCAGAACTTCACCATAAGTCATTTTATGAACAGGTATCTTATCGATCTCCAAAATAAGATCTCCGGGTTTCAGAGAATTTGCATTCAGATAATTATTGATCTCCAGCGATTTAATGATCGGGCGTTTTGCAACGGAATCAAAAATAGCTTGTCCTCCAATGCCACCGATTTTTTTGGTGGATTTTTCGGCACAGATTAAGGGACCCAGAATAAAAATCCCGAGAATTAATAGAAGATTTCGTCTCATTAAGATTATAACAGTTAGCGAAGCAAATTTAACTATAAAAAATTAAATTGTAAATACCTGTGTATTATTAACTCGTTTTGTGGATCGATTTTACAACTATTAACTATAAACGCTTAAATAATCCGCCAAAGGTCATCATTTCCATAATATTGGAAACTTTTAATTTCCCGTTCATCAATGCTTCCTGCGGATTTGCTTTTCCTAATTCAATATTTTCATATACGTCATCTTCCACTTCTGTTAAGCATTTTGC
>JAQBNI010000038.1 GCA_028288625.1 Bacteroidota bacterium
TATGAAATTGACACTACTTATCATGATTTTCCTAGCTTTAGCAGGAAGTTCATTAGCACGCAAACATAAAGAGATCAGCCCGGTAATAGGCACATGGAAATACACCAATCAAAGCGCTTACAACGAGCTGCAAAAAATGATGAGCTTAATGCCGGAACTCCTGTACAAAAATGAGTATTTTATTTTTGCACGGGACAATAAATTCAGGCATGAATTTACTGACAAAGACGGTAACCTTCTCCGTACACTGGCTGGTAAATGGAAGATCGTTGCTGATAAAATTAAGATCGACTACACAGAAATAAAATACAGTGTAACAGTAAATTATTTCTTTTTAGAAAATGATCTTGTATTGGGGCAAAACTTTAACCATGTCATTTTTACCAGGGGCGAACCAAATTTTGAAAATATAGCTCTCAAATAATCCCCAATTATTTAAGCTCGAAGAGAGACTGCAACCAATCCAGTCTTTCTTTTTTCCTATATACTTTCATTATTTACTGAAAGTTCTAAAATAACGATAAACTTGAAGTTAACATTGTACACATCAAATGCATGTAAAATTTACGCTCTCTTAATATTTTCGGGTCCATTGTTTCTACAAATTTAAAATTCACATTCCTTTAACATGTCATTTACACCAAATACATTTTTAAATCAAACTTTCGTAATTGGCAAAATTTGATAAACATCAATTGCAGGATATATCTTTGTATCATCAAATTAATCACAATTAAAACTTTTTAAAAATGGAATTTACGCAAAAATTTAAAGAAGCTGTTGACAGTCTTGCCGCTGAAACAAAAGCTAACGCAACGGAACTTAAGTACAACGTTGAAAACACAGTAAAGAATGCTGTAAGCGAAGCAAAGGAAGAATTAGAGCTTCAAAAAAATCACCTGAAATCAACCTCTGAAAGAATCCAGTCAAAATTACAAGGACCTTTCACGTTTGAAAAAGTTCAGGCTGATGTTAAAGAAGAAGCAAACATCCTGATCGCTGACCTGAAGACAACATTCAACAGAAATGCTGAAAGAGTTAAAGGTTTGTTCAACGATGCATCTGCAAAGTTTGAAAGCCAGGTAGAAGAAGTGAAAACAGAAGTGAAGAAAGCTACTTCTAAAGCAAAAGCAAAAGTTGAAACTGCAGGTTAATCTACAGTAACAACCATTTTTAAAAAGAGTCGCCAATTAAGAGCGACTCTTTTTTATTACTTTTACTACGTGGAATTTATTGTAAAGCCGGTTGCCTTCGTAAAAAATAGTCGCAAAGAAATTGAAGACGACAACTGGAGTGCAGTCACCTCAGAAATTCATTTATCGGAAGAAATACCGGAAGAAACACTTTCAGGGATCACCGATTTCTCTCACCTTGAAATTTTATATGTATTCCACCAACTTCAACCCGGCAATGTATTATTAAAAACAGAACATCCCAGAGAAAATCCGGCATTTCCAAAGGTTGGAATATTCGCTCAACGAAAAAAAAATCGCCCTAACCTTATCGGCTTAACTATTGTTGAATTAGTAAAAGCAGAAGGAAGAAAGTTAACCGTAAAAAACCTTGATGCTATTGACGGAACTCCTGTGATCGATATTAAACCCGTCATGAAAGAATTTCTACCGCAAGGTGAAGTAAAGCAGCCGCAGTGGTCTGCAGAACTGATGAAGAATTACTGGTAAAAAATATTAAAATGAGAATAGCAGGCATTATAGAACACCCCGTATTAAAGATCACCGTAATGGAAATGAATAACCGTTATGTATTAAAATTAGAAGTGAATTTACTGGAGCAAACGTATAAGTTTAACGAAGATGATCACCTCAGAACATTTGAAGATATTAAGAAATTAGTGGACGAAGAATTTATAAAGGAGTGTATGAAAAGATTTGCGGAAATGAATAAAAGCAGGGGTGAAACGTATATGAGAAATATCCGTTCATGATCAATCCGCTTCAACGGGGTTGTTCCGGGTTTTAAAATTTCCTCTTGAAAATTCTTTAGCGATCGTTTCTGCAGTTTCTCTCCCCGATCTCAATGATGCCTCCATACTTCCAACGGATAAACCATCACCGCACGCATAAACGTTATCAGATATTTTCTTAAAGAATTTTACTTCATCCAGGATCGGTTTGAACGGCATCGCATACTTAATGTGATACGTTTTCAAATGTTCCCAGTCCATCACTTTTAATCCAAACCATTCCGATAATTCCGTGAGGCATTTCACGATCAATTCTTCATCATCCAGGTCGTGTTCCTTCACTATATTAACTGCGACGAGGTGCTTGCCATCCGGAGCATATTCAGGATGCAACAACGATGGGACAAAAACATGGTTAACCAAATTAGCTTCATCTCCGTTCAATATTACTACGGGCTTGCTTAACGGCGCTTTATTCGCAGAAAAATATAATGTAGAAACATGCGTACATTCCACAGGAACTACTTTTTCACCGATGATACAATTTGCATCTATGGCGTTTGTGGCAACCACTACAAATTTTGATTCCAAAAGATCTCCGTTGATCAATTCAACACCATGATCAGTAATGCGCTTTACTTTGGATTTAAAAGAAATGGTATCCGGTAATAATTTTGACGCAATATTTCCTGCAATTACGCCTATCCCTTTTTTCGGCAAGGCAACATGATCCTGGAAAATAGATTTCAAATAAATTTTTGAGAACCTTGATGAGGATTGAAGATTGTAATCAAAAATATTTGCTGCAATAAGCGGGCGAAAAAAAGAATCAATTAATTTTTTGCTGAAACCATTTCGCGATAAATATTCAAACGTGGATGATTCCGTTTCTTTTGCGAGCTTGTTATAAGATAATGTTTTCAACTTCACATACAACCCGAATAAACGCAACTTGTCTGTAAATGTGGCATTTCTCGCCAGCGCGGTGGAAAGCGTATCTATCGTTTGGTATAAGGGATTGGTAAATAAATTGAATGCGCCTTCATATCGCAATAAAAAACCGGGATACGTGTCTTTTAAAGAAAGCTCGTTCAGGTTGATGATGCGGGACAACTCCGTAGTAGAATGGTGATAAAAATGAAGTCCGCGATCCAGCGTGAAACCGTTGAATTTATCTGAACGCGCTCTACCACCCACTTGTGAAGAAACTTCAAGTACTTTTACATGTAGTCCTTTCTGCTGCAAATAATAAGCTGCAGACAAGCCTGAAAAGCCACCGCCGACTATTATAACATCTATGGGTTTCATTGGGGCATAAAAATATAGCAATTCCCCGCTTTAACCGATGAGGTGAGGTTAATTATGCATTAAGGCAAGTTTATGATTTAAGAGGATTGTATGCAATGCTACATACACATGTTAAATACTTTATACGTCAGGGCATTTTAACCACTATCGGAGGTGTAGTGATCTCGTTACTTACATTTCCCGCACGATCCGTTATTTTCATTTTAAAAGAAAACGTATCAATTGTTTTTCCTTTGAAAAGAAAATATAAATTGTAAGCGCTGAACAAGGCATCTTTGAATTTAACCTTGATCGTACCACTGATGGCATTCTCCGTTCCGTTTTTGGGAACAAATGGAATATTAAAATAAGATTGCTTAAAGAAAGTATCCGTGCTTGTATTTTTATAGGTTAATATGGAATTCGAATCTCCGCCCGGTATGAGACCGATATCTCCATCTCCATCCGTAAATTTAAGGTACAAATTTCCCTCCTCTCCAAGCGTATATACATCGCTTATGGTTTCAAGCCGGTCAAACTCAATAGCAGGCGTATTAGGATAGCTCGGCGATTTATAGCAGGACACTATGCCCAGTAAGCAGATGGCGATGAATATCGAAATTTTTATGTTCATAAGAATCTTATACCTTTGATCGTGCAACAATCTGTTTCAAAAATAAGAGAAAAAATCTTTAACAAAGACAATTTTAACTTCGAAGGGGTTGCGCTTGAACTTTTTGCTTTCCAATATACGTACAATCCGGTTTACAGGCAATTTGTCGATTTACTTAAAATAAACACCGATAACGTACAATCTGTTGTGGAAATTCCTTTTTTGCCTATCGATTTTTTTAAAACCCATGATGTCATGGTACGTAATGAATCGCCGCAAAAAATATTTGAAAGCAGCGGTACAACAGGTCAGCAGCGCAGCAGGCATTTAGTAGCGGATATAAATTTATACCAAAAGAGTTTTGAAACTTGTTTTATAAATTTCTATGGAGATCCGGGTGAATGGATAATATTAGCATTGCTTCCATCTTATCTTGAAAGAAACTCTTCTTCGCTTGTTTTTATGGTAGATGATCTTATTAAAAAAACGAATGTTGAAGATTCCGGTTTTTATCTCGATAATTTAAATGAACTGAAAAAAAAATTAGATGCATTAAAGAAAACAAATAAAAAAGTTTTGTTGATCGGTGTTACGTTTGCCTTGCTGGAGTTTGCTGAAAATTTCCCAACGGATCTGAATAATGTGGTGATCATGGAAACGGGTGGAATGAAAGGAAAACGCGAAGAAATGACAAGGGATGAAGTGCATACAATTTTAAAAAAGGCTTTTAATGTTCCGGTAATTCATTCGGAATATGGAATGACGGAATTGTTGTCGCAGGCTTATTCTAAAGGCAATGGGATATTTGAAGCACCATGGTGGATGAAGATCCTGAAACGCGATGTATATGATCCGCTGAAGGTAACGGAAAGCCCGGGACGCGGTGCATTGAATGTGATCGATCTTGCAAATATTTATTCATGTCCGTTTATAGCAACACAGGACATGACGAATATTTTGAGTGGTCACACATTTGAAATAACGGGAAGATTAGATGATTCAGATGTTCGCGGTTGTAACCTGATGGTTACAGGAGTTTAGTTTTTATTTCCATTGCTTGATCTCGTGAAGGACCCGCTTTAAAGGCAAACCCATCACATTATAAAATTCACCTTCAATACCACTGACGCCAATATATTCCTGGATATTGTATGCGCCTGCTTTATCCATCGGGTTGTATTTTTCAACATAATTCCTGATCTCTTCATCACTTAATTCTTTAAACTGAACCCTCGCCTGCTCTGAAAAAGAAATTTGTTTTTTATTTTTCCGCATACTCACGCCTGTTACTACATCGTGTGCCTTTCCATTCATCGACTTTAAAAATTTAAAAGCCTGTTCTGGATTTCTCGGTTTCCCGAGCAATTTATTTTCAAAAATAACAATCGTATCTGCACAGAGAATAAATTCAGGATCTTCTCCGAGGTAAGAATAAACATCAAAAATTTTCAATTTGGAAATGTATTCTGCAACTTTATAATGATGAAGGTCAAACGGGTAACGTTCTGCAATTTCCGGCTTTATTACCTGTACATCGAATCCTGCGTCAGCAAGAATTTCAAGTCTTCTCGGGGATTGAGATCCCAAAACAATTTTAGTAGCATTTTTCATTTACTCAGAACAACTTCTTGAGGAAATTGGCGTATTGCACGAATATGTACGGACCGTTTCCCGTTCTAAAGTACAACATTGAAGCAATACCGAGGCACATAAAAACCTTTACTAAATTGCTAATTAAATGATAGTTTGCCTTTGTTTTTGCAATAATTATCAAAAATATTATAACTAAAAGCGGTAAAATCAATCCAACACCAATAAAAAGCGAAACATTTTTAAGTTGAATAGCCGGAAAAAACCATACAAAAGAGATCAGGATCAGTAATAAAATCAGGGTGATCATCAAGCCAGTGATCTTCGTTCCTTTTTGTCCGAAAACAATCGGTATGGTGCGGCATCCGTATTGATCATCTCCTTCAATGTCTTCCGCATCCTTTATCACTTCTCTTAAAAATGTGGTCAGGAAAGCAAACAAGCTATATACGACTGCAGCAATAGCGATCCCGCTACGCACGTAGGATTCGTTTGTATTCAGGTCAGCTCTGTTTTCACCGGTTTCAAATAAAGCAATAAGCAAAATGGTGAAAGCAGTACAAAGTGCAATCATAAAATTTCCAACGATCAGTTGCTTTTTAAAAGTATGCGCGTAAAAATTCAGGATCACCATTATAATTACAGGAAGCGTAGACAACCTGTAATTCCCTGTCATAAACGCAAGCACCAGTGTACACAGTACGCCCGCAACACAAAGAATTTTATACAGGTTATAAGCGGATGTTTCTGTTGCTTTATATCCCACAATAACTTTTTGCGGATGATTAATCGCGTCGATATCTGAATCAAAAATATCGTTGATCACATAGCCGCTTGCGGCAATAAATATGGTAGCTGCAACCAGTAAGAAGAATTCAGTTCCCGACAGTACATTGCGTATATAAAAAATTTTATACGGAGAAGCGGCAACAATACATAAGCGAAATAAATACATTGTCGCCGCGATAATAAAAAGATTAAGAGGACGGATCAGCCTGATATAGTACATTTGAAAAGTTTAATAATTGCAGATGTTATTTAAATTTTTGCAAAGATACATCTATATGTTAACCGATGGTTTCAGGCGCAAGAATATATTTAATTTTATATTTGTAATTCTGGCACGGAATTTGCATTTTTATCCGGCTTACCTGATCATTAAAATAGTTCTGTTCACCATGTGATATTGTTATTATCGCATCCAAATAAAAAATATGAAACATCCGATGCGAATTTTATTGATGATCCTTGTTATTCTCATAGGCTTTATTGCGCGCGCGGAAAACAAGTTACAATTATGTACGGAGTATGACGCCAACGGAGATCCTAAAACTACGTTTCCTGCCTGGAAGATCCGCAAAACAAGCAATTTTATGTACGTCCTGTATAAATCTGACACGCCTATAGAAGACTCCTTATATATATTCCTTGAAAAAACTTATAGCAGGAAAGATACCGCTTACTATGAATACGATCATTATTACCTGGTTCCTGATGCTTCAAAAAAATTCGCTGCAAATAAATATATATTCAGCAAACCCGGTAATTATAGAATATCAGTTTTCGACAGGCACACTGAAAAATTATTACAAACTTATACTACATTTATTGAATTCGCAGATGATGAATACAAAGACCCATACTATACCGATACATGGTATTACAACCAGGCGGAAATATACTTTTGCGATAGTATAGTGGATGATAAATTAGTGGGAAGAAGTGATGTGTTCAGCTATCAACCGGGTGGCAATAAGATCATGTTGTATATCGCGCAACAAAATAAAAACCCATTAAAAACACAGCACCTGATCGTAAAAATATTTTCAAGAGGAACTAACCAACTTATAAAAACAAACTCTTACAATATCGGCAATAAATGGTTCTGGACATACCTTCCAATGACTATAGAGAATAAAGGGAAATATACTGTGGAGATGTATAATGAAGATGATTTGTTCGTGAGCAAGGCAGATGTTGAAATAAAATAATTACCAGACTGCGAAATGATCTTCTACTACGCCAAGTGCAGTAAACTTTTCCGGTTTCCCATTGATCATTACTGTTCCGTCTACTGTCCCGAACGGCTGTATGAACTGGCTTTTTAAAACCACTGCATTAATATTTTCACTCCTTGCACCGCGCGGTGATAAATGACAATTTAATATCCCATCTTTTGTTTCAATCAACCAATCCGTTTTATCGTAAGGTTTGTGCTTGGAAAATACTGCCGGTGATAACAATGTCTTTTTACCATCCACCCATAAAACGTTTTCCATGTTCTCATTAAACTGATCTACAATATTTACTGCAATAATTTTTTCGGTTTCCGTATTGCCGATAAACGACAGCCAGTTCCACGTTATTTCTCTTGGCGGATAGCCTTTTGTGAAATCAATTGACCCATATTTTCCGCTGGTAGCGTATGTATTTACACCCTTATTGTTGATCTGTACCTTAACGGGAACACATTGGTTTTTATAAGTGAAATTAAATGGGCGTGTATCTGTTGAAGGAGCTACAATACTTACGCCGTTGGAATTATTTTCAGCATCGATATACATCTTGAACTTACCGATATACTGCATAGATATTTTACCATTGTTTGTTTTGATGGAGTAATTTCCCAGCTTCCATTCGCTGTTCAGATCGGGATTAAAATCTGATGGAAAGCCAAGTGGAAGCGTTGTTTTATCTTCTTCAAAAACACCATCTTTCAAAGAATAAAAATAAGAAAATGCAGTGGCTACTAACCCAGCATCTACAATTGCCATTCCGCAAATCAGGTCCGGGCTGTACACGCCGAAAAAGATCCATGCCTTGCGTTCTGTTCTTCTTTTTTTTGTGATCAGTCCCTGCTTATCCCAAAATGAAGTATCTACATTGGAAATAAGATCGTCGTACACACCAAAAGGGATGTGTGTGTTATTTTCTAAAAGAGAGGATTGTTTTGGCTGAATCATTTTCTAATGTACAAAAAAATATTATACTAAAACTCCGCCATACAATTCAGCGCGCTGCGCCTGAACTTTAGAGTCGGCTAAGTATTCATCGTACGTCATCAACTTATCCAGCATGCCATTTGGCGTAATCTCGATGATCCTGTTTGCTATCGTGTGGGTAAAGGTATGGTCATGAGAAGTAAACACGATCGTTCCTGCAAAATCAATCAGCCCGTTGTTCAATGCAGTGATAGATTCCAGATCAAGGTGATTCGTCGGTTCATCCAGTATTAAAAAATTCGCTTCTTCGAGCATTGTTTTACTCAGCATGCATCTCACCTTCTCTCCTCCTGATAACACCGTGCATTTCTTCAATGATTCTTCGCCGCTAAATAACATTCTACCTAAAAATCCGCGGATAAATGTTTCATCTTTTTCAACAGAATATTGTCGAAGCCAGTCTACTAAGTTCAGATCCGGATTTTTGAAATATCCAGCGTTGTCATTCGGCACATAAGATTTCGTAATTGTTACACCCCATTTGATCTCCCCTCTGTTTGGTTTCTGTTCTCCTGCAAGCACTCTGAAAAAATTAGAAACGATCAATCCATCCTTAGAAATAAAAGCGATCTTATCTCCTTTGTTTACGGTAAATGTAACATCTCTGAATAACGATGTTCCGTCTTCCAGCGCATAACCGATATTGTGAACATCGAGGATCATATCTCCCGCTTCCCTGTTTTGCTTAAAGAAGATACCCGGATATTTTCTGCTCGATGCCTTGATCTGTTCGATGTCCAGTTTTTCCAGTGCTTTTTTACGCGAAGTAGCTTGTTTTGATTTCGAAGCGTTTGCACTGAAACGCGCAATGAAATCAAGCAATTCCGCTTTCTTCGTTTCGTTCTTTTTATTTTTATCCGCACGCTGTTTTAATAATAACTGCGAAGTTTCATACCAGAAAGTATAGTTACCTGAATACAAATTGACCTTGCTGAAATCGATATCAACGATATGCGTACAAACCATGTCGAGGAAGTGACGGTCATGCGATACAACGATCACTGTATTTTTAAAATCTGCAAGAAAATTTTCCAGCCATGTAATTGTATTGACGTCAAGGTCGTTGGTAGGCTCATCGAGGATCAGGATATCAGGGTTGCCAAATATTGCCTGCGCAAGAAGCACTTTGATCTTATCATTTGAGGGCAGCTCCTTCATCTCTTTATAATGCTGATCTTCTTTTACACCCAGGTTAGAGAGTAACTCAGCAGCATCGCTTTCCGCATCCCATCCATTCATTTCTGCAAATTCCGACTCCAGGTCTCCAACACGCATACCGTCTGCGTCGGTAAAATCCGGCTTAGCATACAATGCATCTTTTTCTTTCATCACATCGTACAACCGCTTGTTCCCCATCATCACCGTATCAAGCACCGTGTTTTCTTCAAATTCAAAACGATTTTGTTTTAATACTGACATGCGTTCTCCCGGAGAGATCTCAATATTCCCTGTCGTAGATTCTATCTCTCCCGAAAGTATTTTTAAAAAGGTAGATTTTCCGGATCCGTTCGCCCCGATTACGCCGTAACAATTGCCGTGCGTGAACTTTATATTTACATCGTCAAACAAGATGCGCTTGCCATATTGTAACGATAAATTATTAACAGTGATCATACAAAAAATGAATTTGTGCAAAGATACAAAAACGAGTCGGAAAGTCGTAAGTCGTGAGCCGTAAGTTCCTTGATTTAATGATTTTTTGACATTTTTTAAGCTCTCGTTATCATATCCTTACAAACTATAATTTAAGTTGTTTCTTTCCAATTATCCCATAACTTTGTGCAAATTATTTTTTATGCATCGCGATTGGTGGAAATGGGGCGACCCGAACGAAGTAAAGCATATCAACGATTATCCTAAGTTGAAAGTACTTTTGGAAGAACGATGGAAAACACATTTGCGCGAAGATTTTTTCCCTCCTAAAAAATTTAATTTACCACAGCTTCCCGAAAAAAAGAAAGAACAGATCCGCGATATTTTTGCTTCCGTTTATCCGAAAAAAATTTCCTTTAATGAAGATGAGCGTTTGGCGGTTTCCTTGGGTAAAAGTTATTACGATGTATTGAAAATATTTAAGGGTGAAGGATTTGTTTCACCGGATTTGGTAATATCTCCCTCTACACACGATGATATTCAGTATATCTTAACACAGGCATCTGATAACAATATACAGATCATTCCTTACGGCGGCGGTAGCAATGTTGTCGGCGCATTATCGCTGGATGCTAATCGTCCGGAAATAAAATGCACTTTGGATCTGCGCAAGTATAAGCGTCTTTTGAAAATTGACGAAGAACATTTAACTGCAACTTTTGAATCCGGCATCTTTGGTCCGGAGCTTGAAAAAATATTGAATAACAAAGGTTATACTTTAGGACATTTTCCTCAATCTTTTGAATTTTCTACACTGGGTGGATGGATCGTCACACGCGGCGCCGGACAGGAATCTACATACTACGGAAAAATGGAAGACCTTGTAGAGCACATAAAAGTGGCTACACCGGCAGGAACACTGGAAAGCAACCCCTTTACACATGATGCTTCCGGAGTAAACGTATTGCCTTTGTTTATTGGAAGTGAAGGGGTATTCGGCGTGGTCACAGAAGTAACAGTAAAAATAAAAAAACTGCCGAAAAATTATCGCTGGGTGGTTGCGTTGTTTCCTGATTTCCGTGAAGGATCAAATTACTTAAAAGCACTGGCACAAGCAGGTGTGAAACCTTCTGTCGTTCGCTTATCGGATGCAATTGAAACGCACATGTTTTCAAAGATCGCTTCTTCTGAAGAGCAGCATGGTTTTGTAAATGATCTGAAAAAAGAAGCACAGAAATTATTTTTGCAATGGAAAAACTTATCGGAGCCTTGCGTACTCATCATGCGTTTTCCACAGGGAGAAATAAGCGTTTCTTCGCAAGTTATTTATGCGAAAGGATTAGTTGAAAAATATAAAGGAATGCTGGCACCTGCAACCGTTGGTGATAAATGGGCGGAGCAGCGTTTTAAAACGCCATACTTACGCGATACACTTGTAGAACACAATGTGTTTATTGATACGATGGAAACATTGGTGCCGTGGAAGGATACACAAAAACTACATGTTGCATTAACGAGGGAACTGAATAAATCTGTTGCCTTCAATAAAAATAAAGGAATTTTCCTTGCGCACATTTCTCATATTTATTCGAATGCAGCTTGTATGTATTTTACATTAATGACGCCCATGCAGAAAGGACGCGAGCTCGAACAATGGCAGGATATTAAAACATTGGTAACAGATACGATCATGCAGCATAACGGATCTATTTCACATCATCATAGCGTCGGGAGTGATCACCAGAAATGGTATAAAAAATATACCGATCCCTTGGCGATGGAAGTTTTAAAATCTATAAAAAATAAACTGGATCCGAAAGGTATTATGAATCCGGGAAAGCTATTTAGTTAATACCTCATGTCGAATATAGTCCGACTTCTCTCTCCATATGGAAAGAGTGGCTTCATCAATGACGAAGTCGTACGAAGCGAAAAAGATAAAAGATAAAAATGAAACCAAAATTATTTTTTGACGCAAATAATACGATCGTAGATTTTTCCAGATCACTAAGGAAAGAAATGACCGGCGCTGAAAAATTACTGTGGGCTAATTTAAAAAAC
>JAQBNI010000049.1 GCA_028288625.1 Bacteroidota bacterium
TGATCGTTTTCACCATCTTTCTTGCATTCGGCGCCTTTTACTTTTCCAATACCATCCTTCCACACGTACATCTTAAATTCTATTCCTTACTTTTTGACATCAGGAAGCAAAAACCTGCGCTGGATATTAAGGAAGGCGTATTTTATCGCGGGATCTCCGGTTTTGCATTAAAGATCAAGCATAAAGATCCGGATAATAAAACGCTGTATGGAATTATGGTGTACGATCATTCGCAAGGACGGGGGAATGACAACGTAGTACTAGCAGATAAAGGAGATATTGAATTAAGTAATACTGCAGAGCATTTGATCTTAACTTTATACCGTGGCAAGCAATACCAGGACATACAAAAGCGCGGCGTGCAAATCGGAGAAGTGAAACCCGAGCAAACCATAATGGAGTTTAAGCAATGGCGTAAAATATTTGATCTGCGTGAATTCAAAATGACGCGCACAGACCAGGGATTGTTTAAGTACAATTACATTATGTTGAATGCAAAGCAGCTGAGAAAGGAAGCTGATTCTTCAAGGAAGGATATAGAAAAGCGGGTGAACGAGATTCGAATGAACAACTCTAATTATTTTACTGCTCTGCGAAAGTTGCCTGATTCCATCAGGAAGAAATCTATAGTTCCGCCTGTAAAAATTGATATCAATAATGTTTTTAAAAGAAACATCAACCTGGATTGCCTGAACCAGGCGGAATCGAATATAACAGCATTAGTGAATTATATGCAGGTTACAGATAGCGATCTCGAATTCCGTGAAGATAATTATGTGAGTATATATTGTGAATGGTACCGCAAATTCAGTTTATCATTTGCCTGTCTTGTGCTTTTGTTTGTAGGCTGCGCGATGGGGGCAATCGTGCGGAAGGGCGGATTCGGCATGCCGATACTGATCGCCGTTTTATATTTTGTTGTATTCCACGTTTTAAATGTTATAGGAGAGAAGCTCGCGAAAGAGTTGATCATTCCTGCAAGTATCGGCATGTGGCTCTCCAGTATCGTATTGTTTCCACTCGCTTTATTTTTGACGTATAAAGCAAATAATGATTCAGTTATTTTCAGAACGGAATGGTATGGAGGGTTATTACAGAGTTTGAAACTAAGACTTCAGAATTTCGCAAATAGAAAAAATATTGTTTGATGATCTTGTTTTTTATATTGCTCTTGTTGCTGCTGATGTACGGCTACATCTTTTACCCGATGCTGTTATCGCAAAAAGCTAAAGGAAAAATTTTTAGTTTTTTATTCTTTACTAATGACGAGGAATTGCCCATGGTGTCGATCGTGATGCCTTTGCAGAATGAAGAAAAAGTAATTGAAGAAAAGCTCAATAGTATTTTAGCATCAGATTATCCCAAAGACAAATTATCTGTTTACATTGGTCTTGACTGCTGCAGTGATGCGACTAAACAGATCATCGAAACAAAATTTAATTCTTCCCTTATTCATGTCATCGAATTTAATGAGCGACAAGGAAAACCGAATGTTCTGAATAAAATCATCGGGACAAATATTGTGGAGGAAGATTCAATACTCATCCTCACAGATGCAAATATCATATTTACACCCACTACAGTTTTCGAGCTTGTAAAATATTTTAAAGATCCGCAGATCGGTTTGGTGGATTCAAATATTCAGCATAAAAAAATAACAAACGATAATGAAAAGGATTACTGGAATTATGAAACCGCCATCAAGCATAATGAAAGCCTTGCCTACGGAATTATTCCCGGTCCTTCCGGAGGTTGTTACGCCATTCGAAAAAATTTATATACTTCGGTCCCCGATAATTTTTTAGTGGATGATTTTTTTATCGGCTTCACGATCATCACTAAATTATATAAAGCCATTTTAAACAGGGACGCTATTTGCTATGAAGATGTAGTAACGAACTGGTCGCAGGAATTTTCACGAAAGATCCGTATTGCCACCGGCAACTTTCAAAACTTTTGGTATTTCAAAAGGTATGCTTTTCAGTTTTTATCGCCGGTAGGACGAGTGTTTATTTCACATAAGATCCTCCGCTGGAAAAGCCCGTTCATTTTGTTGATCATGTATTATATCCTGCTGCTGAAATTCACATTGTTTATTCTTATCGTAACTTTATTTTTACCAATAATTGACCTGCTTTTCTTTACCTTTGATATGGAATTTAAGCCCCTGCGACGGTTCAATTATTTCATCGTAATGAACATCGCAGTATTTCTGGGTTTTTTAAGATTCTGTAAAGGAGTAAAAAGCAATGTCTGGCAACCCACAACACGATAACAGCCGGTTAGATACCATCGAATCCGCAATCGACGCAATCAAAAATGGAAAATTAATTATTGTTGTAGATGATGAAGACCGCGAAAATGAAGGCGACTTTATCACGGCTGCAAACAATGTAACACCGGAGATCATCAACTTTATGGCAACGCACGGCAGGGGACTTATCTGCGCGCCGCTGCTGGAAGACCGATGTGATGAATTGCAATTGGAAATGATGGTGAATTCAAATTCCTCTCATTACGATACGCCGTTTACGGTGTCCATCGATTTGATCGGTCACGGCTGCACCACGGGCATTTCCGCATCAGACAGGTCAAAAACAATAAGAGCATTAATTGATCCGGCGATTGAACCGAAAGAGTTGGCAAAGCCTGGACATATATTTCCTTTAAAAGCGAAGAGGGAGGGCGTATTGCGCCGCACAGGTCATACGGAAGCTGCAATTGATCTTGCGCGCTTGGCGGGTTTCGAACCCGCAGGAGTTCTAGTGGAGATCATGAACGAAGATGGAAGTATGGCGCGTTTACCGGATCTTTTAAAGATCGCGCAGAAGCATGATATGCGGATCATTTCAATCAAGGACCTTGTTGAGTACAGGCTTCAACACGATCGTTTGATAGAAAAAATTGTGGAGGTAAAAATGCCGACCAAGTACGGCGATTTTAAACTGGTTGCTTACAAGCAACTGACAACAAATGAAGAACATTTTGCCTTGGTAAAAGGGGAATGGAAAAAAGATGAACCGGTGTTGGTTCGCGTCCATTCTTCATGCATTACCGGAGATATACTTGGCTCATTACGTTGCGATTGCGGCGATCAGTTACATAATGCCATGAAGATGGTAGAGCAGGAAGGAAAAGGCGTGATCCTGTATATGATGCAGGAAGGAAGAGGCATCGGCTTTATGAATAAACTGAGAGCATATAAACTGCAGGAAGAAGGGATGGATACCGTTGATGCAAACCTTGCTTTAGGATTTAAAGCCGATCAACGTGATTTTGGTATCGGCGCGCAGATTTTGCGCGACCTGAACGTTACAAAAATGAGATTGATGACGAATAACCCGAAAAAGCGTGCAGGGTTAAGAGGTTACGGTCTTGAGATCGTTGAAAATGTTCCTATACATACTATTCCGAATGAACACAATGAAGGTTATCTCAAAACTAAGAGAGATAAAATGGGACATGATGTAATGAGCAGCAAGAGCAACGAGTAATTAAAAGGAAGATCCGAAATTTCTTACAATTCCGTATAAGTCATATAATCTTCATTTACCTGTTTCCATAAAATGGATTTTATTAACTGGTGATCCAGGAATTTAAGTTGCACAAACGGATACGTATGAAAAAATTTTTCAGGACCCGTGTGAAACTGAATATAGAAGAAGCTGGATTTGAAAGCATTTTTTTCCACGCCATCCCACATCACACCAACCGACTGATAAAATATCTGCGGAATTTTATTCGTCCTGTTTTTCTCAATCATGTATTCTTTATTATTGACAACCATTCTTATGGTTGACACTTTATAGGACTCATATTTAAAAACAATCTTTTCTGTGGTTCTGAAAACCAGTTGCGCTTCGGTGATATTTTTCTTATGACTTTCAATATCAGCATTAATGGCGCGCAATAGTGAATCGCTTGGATTTCGTAAACTGGTGGTGTCTCCGTTTTTATATATAAATGTAAAATACTGCGGTCTTTCCATCTTATCCTGATGGGCAGAACTCATACTCATGACGAGCATTAAGATAATTAAATTAATAAATTTCATTTTTCGACTAGCAGTACTCTAATATATTAAGAAAAATTTATAAGGGATATTTTTTAACA
Organism: Bacteroidota bacterium; assembly: GCA_028288625.1. Taxonomy (GTDB): domain Bacteria; phylum Bacteroidota; class Bacteroidia; order Chitinophagales; family JADIYW01; genus JADJSS01. Next base: position 4,114 of record JAQBNI010000049.1, read on the forward strand.
TAAACTTATAAACAGCTCGTCAAGTGTAGAGCAACTCACTAATAGAAGGCTTGTAAGATTCTGAATTGAGATTACTTTTTAATAATCGAATCTTTCGCAGGTATGATCAAGATCATACTATCATTTACTTTAGAGCGAACAGAAATGGTATCCGGCAGTCGTGCAAGTTGAACCTTATCTGCTTTTTTTGGTCTTGCGAATAATTCTTTGAAATTATCAAATTCCTTCTGGAAGGAAACGGAACCACCGGTCCTGATCTTGTCCTGGTTGATGATATCGTAATTTGCGGTTCTTGCATAGGTTTTTAAGCGGATCCGTCCATCAGGCGTTACTAAATATTCGAGTTGAAAATCGCCTGCAATAGCAGAGTTACTTGCCGGCTGACCGGCAGGCGTAGTCACTATATTGTTGTTGGTATTTCCAAAGTTGACGTTACCGCCGATTGTTAAGATAAGCCTGCTGCTGAATAATTCCTGCTTATAGCTGAAACCGAAATTTCGCGATTCCTTCGACTCCAAATCAGATAAGAGCAGATCAAGCGAAGCGCCCGGAATTAATTTTCCTAACCCTTGAGAAAAAAGGTTGGAAAGCTGCGACGATACTAATTGTGTAACGGTATTGGATGCGCCGCTGAAGCGCTGATCGCTGGAAGTACCTGTAGGGAAAAATGTATTGAACAGCAGCAGCGCAACAGCCTGGTTGTTGATCTCATTTTCGTTTTGCGAAATTTCATCGAGCTTCCTGTTCAGCTCATCGGATTGCGCGGAAATAGTTCCCGCAGTTGGAGTAATTAAAAACCCGATCTTAGGTGATTTCAAAGTACCCGTAATTAAAAGATTTAAATCGATAGGGAAGGTTCGGTTGCGAATACTTGAAGTACTGTCTACAATATTTCTTACAGAAGCCGCCTTTACATTATACAAGCCGATAATATTCAATTCTGCATTCAGCGGATCACCGTTAAAACTAATATTGCTGCCCGGGCGGATATTAAATGTTTTGTTGACGACGCCCTGGAAATTGAAATCATATTTTCCGTCAATTAAATTATAAGTTCCGTCGATAGAAATATTTCCATTCTTATTCATGGTGAGGTTTAAATTTCCTTCACCTCTCGCAGTAATTTTATCGTTGGTTGTTGGATCAAGAATGATATTGATATATGCATTAGGAGTTGCAGTGATATTCATGTTTAAATTTATACCGCTGACCTTGGAAGTATACACGATCGTTTTTGTAGAATCTTTCGGATCCACAAATCTCACAAACGCATATCCTTTATCGGAACCTTTTGAATTAACAGGTAAATTGAAAACAGAATTTTTCAGCGTTTCCAGCTGGTTGACATTTATATTGAGGTTATTAAAATATCCGTCAATATCAACATCAGCGCGCGCAAAAACTTTTCCATAAAAATCCTGGTTGTCCTCGTAAGTGGTATTCATAAAATTATAGCCTGTCGGCGCACTGAGATTTACTTTCTCCGCTTTAAAATCTTTGAAGCCATTGTGCAGTAATTTCCCCGTGAGTAATGCTGTGTTGCCAAAATTATCATACAATGTCATTTCACCAAAATCAAAACCTTTTGGAGTGAGATCGATCTCCTCATTTACCATTTTAAAAGTTGTTCCCAGGTAACGCATTTTCAATTCTGCCGTATCAATGATGGTAGCTTTTCCCGTGAGTATAGGACTGTTTAAACTTCCTGAAACATTGATCTGTCCTTTCACAAATGCATGGGGTACTAATAATTCTTTTTTCAAAACAGTTTCCAGGAATTTCAGATTTAACCGTTCGATATCGGCTTTCGCATCGAGTTGCTCTTTTCCTTTTACCTGGAAATCATAAGTACCGTCAAAAGACAATTGGTAATCGCTGTCTTCCAATGTTCCGCCGGCTTCAACAAATTTTTTACCGTCACGTCCGTATACTGCATCTAAACCAATATACCTTATTTTATAATCGAGGACCTGGAGATCATTAATAGTTACATCAACATTTGCCTGTAATTTTGTAAGGATATTTTTTAGGTTGATGGTGCCGGTGAGTGTGCCGCTTGTTACAAGATGTGCGGAGTCTACGAGCTGGTCAATATCTGCAAGATTGAGATTCTCGACATTTATCTTTGCATCTGCAAGCGTGTTGCGACCATTCTGGATATTTATTTTTTGCGAGTCCTGGACGAGAGAAAAATTCTGCGCGATAAAGGAGCTGTCTACTAAGATCAGTTCGTTTCCTTGCTGGATCGTCCATATTTTTTTATTTACGGTTAATCTGGAATCCAGGATTCTTGCGATGATACTGTCCCCGATAAAATCAATACTGGATTGCAGGCGTATAGAATTATCGGCGGAATCTGTATTGACACTGAGATTAGATACCAACTGTTCCGGCGAACTGTTTATTCCGAGCTTAATATCCGGTATATCAGTTTTTTTGTAACGCATATTTCCGATCGTAGCATCCACGAGGAGGTTATTACCAACTATATTTCCGTTTAATAAAATATTATTGAATGGAATACCGGTGTAGTTCGCTGAATCCATTTTTGCAGACAGTTTGAAAATAGTATCAATAGTATTGATGTTGGCGTCAAGATCGAGCTCGCTGATAAATTGCAGCTGTGGAACGAAGACTTTAAATAAACCAAGATCGGATTTTAGTTTTAACGTAATATCTAGTTGCTGTGGCTTTGCCTGCAAGCGATCTTTCTCCGTTGGCTTTATCAGTTTGGAATAATGACTCAGGAAAACTTTCATGGAAGGATAGATCGTTGTAGCTGTGAAATTTCCTTTTGCATTTACGTTGAACTGATCCGACGTCACCGTATAGCTTTTTATCAAACCATCATTTTCCAGGTTAATATCCACATCCGCAAGTGCGAGCATATCTTTTTCATTCTGTAAAATAATATTGCTGAATTTACCTGTGCCAATAATATCATCAAGATTTTTTCCTGATCCATGCACTTCACCATCAAGAGAAACAACAAGCGTGTCTTTCGTAAGATGCAGTTTATAGAGATCCGCATTTTTTATGCTCGTTTTAAAATCATACCTCGGTATCGTATCATTAAAATCAGCAGTTCCGTTAAAGTCCACAAGGAAGCAGCTATCATCAAAAAATGCTTTTCCATCAAATTTCTTTTTCTCCACCAAGCCATCCACTTTTATTTTATCAAACACAAATCCATTAAAATAAAAATTGCGTATCGTTCCTGTCAGTTTTGTATTTAGGTCCTTTGTTCCGAATCCTTGTCCATTTACTTTTAAATCGATATCTACTTTTCCCAATAGTTTATGATTGCCTGTAAGTTCCGCAAGGTTCAGGTTTGATGCGGCTATTATTCCGGAATAAACCGCTGGTTTTCCTTTAGGGAAACTCATTTGAATGTCTGTCACGATGTTTCCCAAGTTATCCGTATTTAATGCACCCTTCGCAACAAAGTCATTAAGGAATCCAAAGTAAGATCCTTTAAAAGAAATGTTCCCGGCTTTATCCAGTTGCGGAGGAATTTTTACAAACGTGAGCAACTGTTTGAGATCGGAAGGATTTGTTTTAAACTGGTTTACTTCAAGGTCAAATAATGTCTGGTTGACATGCGGTAAGCCTCGGATATTACCGGTAACATCTATCACCGTGTTTTTACCTGCAGATACATATAACTGTTCTACGCGAAGATTGGAAAGCTTACCTTTTATGGAGCCGTGCATCACCAATGATGAAGGAATATATTTTATAAATGATGGCGGAGCGAAGATGCCGATATCTTTGGCAAATATCTTCGCATCTTTTATTTCCGCCTTCAGCACAACTTTATTTTCAAAATCACTAAACGAACGCCATTCATCTTTAAACTGTAAAGAAAAATTTCCTTTCAGCTTTGTATCATTAAAAGCGATGTCTGCATTGTCCAGGTATATGCCGTTATTATCCAAACCTGCTTTTGCATTTAATTTTTTAAGGAAGAATTTATTATCGAGCACGGCTTCCATCTTATTCATATCAACGTGCATGCCGGTGGAATCCCATTTATAATTTTTAAAATCGAGGTTGACACTATGAATATTCATGTGACTGATCAGGAAATTTCCTGCTGCCATACTCTTGCCCTGAAAATCCAGCTGGTGCGTTGCATTTGTCAGTATCAGGCGATCCACATTGAGGTTCATGCTTCTGCCCATTCCTTGTACATTAAATCCCTTGCTTGGTGTTTTAGGTTTGATCACCTTCGGCTTTTTATTGTAATAGGTAAGCTTGAAATACGGATCAACCAATTCCACTTGCCGCGCATCGATCTGTAAATGATAAGTATCAAAATTTCTTACATCTACATAGATCTTTTTAAAGCGTATATCAAAACGTTCGTCCTTAAATTTATCATCCAGGAACATTATAGTATTGCTTAACGTGATCCGGTTCAGTTTTATTTTTATCGGCTTCGGCGTTTTATTCGGTTTCGGTTTTGGCTTATCCTTTGTATTAAACTGATCGAGAATAAATTGAAAATTAAAAGCGCTGTCATTGAAGTCTCTTCTTCCATAAAATCTTGTTCCATCAAGGTCGAGATTATCTACATATATTTTACCATTCTTTAAATGCCTGATCTGATCAATGAGTGTTGTGCCGATCATTAAATCGACATTAAATTTCTTCACGTATAAAATTGTATCGGTTTTATTTATTTTGGAGGAGAGATAAACATTATAGATCTCAATGGTTCTGAATAATTTAAGATTTACGGAATCTACGGTGACTGTGTTGCCAAATTCTTTTGATAAATAATCACTTACTTTGTGTACGACGTAGGTTTGTACCCGGGGCTGCTGTATTAAAATGAAGATGGAAATAAATATTGCAAACAGCAATAAGAGTATCACTAAAAATGTCCGGAACGTGTATTTAAAAAATTTTTTCAAGTGATGGTTGCCAAATTACGGGATTTTAACTGATAATTATGTCTGAAATAATCATATTAGCCATAGAATCTTCCTGCGACGATACGTCGGCTGCTGTTTGTATTAACAGCAAAGTAGTGTCTAATGTTATGGCTGATCAAAAGATACATGAGTCATACGGTGGAGTGGTACCGGAACTCGCGAGCCGTGAGCATACAAAAAATATTATTCCTGTTGTTTCTGAAGCCATAAAAAAAGCGGGCATACAAAAGAAAGATATTTCTGCAGTTGCTTTTACGCGCGGACCGGGCTTGATGGGTTCGCTGCTGGTAGGCGGAATATTTGCAAAGTCTTTTGCGCAGGCAATGAATATTCCGTTGATCGATGTGCATCATATGCGGGCACATGTGCTTGCACATTTTATAGATGAACCAAAACCTTCTTTCCCGTTTTTGTGTCTCACGGTTTCCGGTGGACACACACAGATCGTTTTGGTGAAAGACTATTTGAATATGGAAGTGATCGGGGAAACAATTGACGATGCTGCCGGTGAAGCATTTGATAAAACTGCAAAGTTGCTTGGATTTCCGTATCCGGGTGGACCGCTGATTGATAAATATGCGCAATCAGGAAATGCGGAAGCATTTCAATTTTCTATTCCTCAAATTGAAAAGCTGAATTTTTCTTTCAGCGGTTTGAAAACGAATATTCTTTATTTCATTCAAAAACAAACTAAAAAAAATCCGAAATTTATAGAAAAAAATTTAAATGATATATGTGCATCGGTTCAGGCAACGATTGTTACAATTCTGATGCGAAAATTAAAGAAAGCGGCAAAAGAAAATAATATTCATGAAGTCGCGATTTCAGGCGGGGTCAGTGCAAATTCCGGTTTAAGAGCAGCCTTAAAAAAATATGGAGAAGAATTTGGGTGGAAAACATATATCCCTGACTTCCAGTATTGTACTGATAATGCCGGAATGATCGCTATAACGGCTTATTATAAATATTTAGCGAAGGATTTTTGTGAGATCGATATTCCGATCCAAGCGAGATTGGAATTTTAGTTAATGGTCAATAGTCAATGGTGGATAGTCAGTAGATATAGAGGTAATGCATTTTTAAAGGACACAGTAGTTAATGTAGATAGTTACCATCGACTATCGACACTAAAATCACATCTATGAAAAAACAATTACTAATTCTACTCGCATTTATTTCGCTGTCAGCAACAGCTCAATATTCTATCGGCAATACAAAGATCATTTTAAAAGACAGATCCCGCGCGAGCAGAAGCATTCTCACTTTTATTTATTATCCCGCAACTGCAGATTCTACAGATGCGCCGATCATTAATGACGGTACAAAATTTCCTGTCATTTCTTTCGGTCATGGTTTTGTGATGACGGCACTTGCATATCAATGGCTGGTGCAAGCGTTGGTTCCTTACGGATATATTATTGGGTTTCCTTCTACGGAAGAAGGTGTTCCGCCAAACCACAGTGATTTCGGTAAGGATGAAGTTTTTGTAGCACGTGCTTTAAGAGATTATGGTGACTCTTCCAACTCTTTTCTTTTTAATAAAACAAACGGCTATACTGCAGTTGGGGGACATTCCATGGGTGGCGGCGCTACTTTTCTCGGGATGCAAAATGTTACGGACATCACTACGTTCTTTAATTTTTCTGCAGCAGAAACATTCATTACGCAATCTGCTATTCAAACTGCAAAAAATTGTAGGCAACCGGCGCTGGTTTTTACAGGAACAAAGGATTGTGTCGCCCCGCCTGCAACGAACAGTTTGGCTATGTATAATAACCTTGCATCGGAATATAAATTCTTTGCAAATATTCATGATGCATCACATTGCCAGTTTGGCGATCCGCATAAAACACCTTGCGAAACCGGAGAAGCATTTGCCTGCCAGGGGGAAACTTATATTACTTCACAGGATCAAAAAGCGGATGTATTTTTATTGCTGCAGTCGTGGCTGGATTTCTGGCTGAAAAGAAATTGTAATGCGATCACTTCATTTTACAGTAATGCAGGGTCGCATTTATCAGACTTTGATACGATGCAATCAAAAGTGATCGATTGCAGTGCGTTGAGTACGGTAACAGTAGTAAAACATCACAATGCAATTAAAGCGGATATCTTTCCAAATCCTTCAAAAGGAATGTTCAATTTGGAAATCAACGATAATTATTCAAATGCTATGCTTACGCTTTCCGATCTCAGCGGAAGAACAATAGATAGTAAAATGTATAAGAATGAAAAGAGCATTTCACTCGATTATTCTTATCTTGCAAAAGGAATTTATCAATTGCAATTCAGTAGTGATAAAGGAAATTATATAGCGAAGATTGTTGTGGAATAGTCAGAAGTTATATGTTGTATTTTTATTCAACATTTAAAATTCAAAATTCAACATTCTCAAAAACCCCACATCATCGGCTCGATGATCTCCACGCTGTGCCCATCAGGATCTCTGAAATAAAAAGATCGCTTTCCGGATTTCCAGGTGATTTCAGTTTCCATTTCAATATTATTTTCCGGTATAAATTTTTTCCATCTTTCATAATCCTCTTCACTGCATTCAAAAGCAAAGTGTTGTATGCCTCTTGCTGCGTGTGGTGGCGGCACTTTCTGATCCTTGGTTTTATCCGTAATAAAACAAAGCAGCAAGTCTGAACCAACGCGAAAAAATATCAGGTGCTCCTCTTTTATAACGATATCTAATCCCAGAATACCGTGATAAAAATCTTCCGTTTTTTGAATATCGGTAATGTTAATTGCTGTTTCTTTTATCTTGCTTAAAACCGGTTTCATTGTATCTTTTTTAATGGTTAGTTAAATTACTATTATATCTTGAAATTTAGTCGATTCCGCTGAAACCAAAACTATATAAAATCTATCTTTATAAAGTACGCTGCAATTTATGCCGGCGTTATAACGCAAGAGAAATAAACTGAAATAAATGCCATTTTCTGCACGAAACAGAGCTACTTATTTAAAAACAATTGAACGGGAAACTTACGATCTGATTGTTGTCGGCGGTGGTATTACCGGCGCGGGCATCGCATTGGATGCAGTGACCCGCGGCTTAAAAGTTTGTTTGGTAGAGAAAGCAGATTTTGCATCCGGCACGAGCAGCCGTTCTACAAAATTAATTCATGGGGGTTTGCGTTATCTCAAGCAACTGGAATTCGGGATTGTAAGAGAAGTAGGACAGGAGCGTGCCATCTTGTATAAAAATGCTCCGCATATCGTATTGCCGGAACGCATGCTTCTTCCGATTATTAAAGGCGGCTCGCTGGGTAAGAGAAGTACGTCGTTAGGTTTATATGTTTACGACAGGCTTGCAGGAGTTGAAAAAGAAGAGCGAAGGAATATGTTGACGAAAGAGGAAACGCTGGAAAAAGAACCGCTGCTGAACCAAGACATTTTATTAGGCGGAGGAATTTATGTGGAATACAGGAGCGATGATGCGCGTTTGGTGATCGAAGTTTTAAAGACTGCTGCTGAACGCGGTGCTTTAAGCATGAACTATATCGAATGTCAATCTTTCACGCATGACAACAAAGGAAAAATAAACGGTGCATTGTGCAAGGATATTTTTACAGGAAAAGTTTATAAGATAAAAGCAAAGAAAGCCATTAATGCAAGCGGTCCGTGGGTGGATACGTTGAGAAAGAAAGACAATTCTTTAAAAGGAAAACATTTGCATCTCACCAAGGGCATACATATCGTGGTGAAGAAAGAAAAATTACCGGTGAAGCAGGCAGTTTATTTTGATGTGCAGGATGGAAGGATGATGTTTGCCATACCGCGCGGCAACAAAGTATATATCGGTACAACAGATACCAATTATACCGGCAGTGTCGATCATCCTTATGCAACAAAGGAAGATGTAGATTATATTTTGTCTGCAGCGAATTATATGTTTCCTACTGCAAACCTTTCCGTGGATGATGCGGAATCTTCCTGGGCGGGATTGCGACCGTTGATCCATGAAGAAGGCAAATCACCTTCGGATCTTTCGCGCAAGGATGAAATTTTTATTTCCGATTCCAATCTGATCTCTATTGCGGGAGGAAAGCTGACCGGTTACCGTAAAATGGCGGAGCGTTCCGTGAATGTTGTGTGTAAGCAATTAAAGCTGGAAGAAGGATACGAAAATAATCCATGTATAACAGATGCGATAAAACTGAGCGGCGGGAATATCGATAAAAGTCCTGAAGATTATGCGCGCGATCTGCAGGATGATTTCAAACAGTTTTATTTAGATGATATCATAGAACTCGTAAAAAAATATGGAAGTAATACGGAAATAATCCTCGCTTCTGCGCAAACCAGTTTTAAGAATAATTTATTGCTTGCAGAAGCAGATTATTGCATCGAATATGAAATGACCAACAATGCTTCTGACTTTTTCATCCGCCGTACGGGAAGATTATATTTTGACCGTCCTAAACTAAACGGAAATATTACAGAAGTTGATAAATATTTTAATCAGCAGTTTGGTTATTCTCAGGAGATCATTTCAAAAAACCACATGGATTTTGAAACAGAATACGAAGGCGCTGTTTCCTTCAGGAATTGACACGTTAGGGTAATTTATTTTCTATTGGCTTTTATAGAAAATTAAAACTGTTTTTCTTCGATAGTGTTATTCTAATTATGAAACAATCAAAAAAAGTATTACTTATTGATACACATTTGACTTATCCAAATTGGACAGAAGGAAAACTCAATAATTCATTTTATAAAATAGCGCATGATTTTTTTAAATCCAGAAATTATGAGGTCTTGGAAACTAAAGTTGAAAAAGGTTATAATGCTGAAGAGGAAGTAGAAAAGCATTTGGTGGCGGACGTTGTTATTCTCCAAATGCCAGTAAATTGGTTCGGTGCTCCCTGGATATACAAAAAATATGTTGACGAAGTTTTTAATAGCGCTTTACATAGTAAAAAATTACTTTCGGGCGATGGGAGATCGAGAGAGGATATATCAAAACAATATGGAACAGGTGGAAATATGCATGGAAGAAAGTTTATGATTTGTGCTACATGGAATGCTCCTGAAGAAGCATTTAATAATCCCACACAACAACTAATGAAAGGCAAAACCCCCTCAGATCTTTTCCTTAATATAACCAGTAATTATAGTTTTTGTGGTTATGATATTTTGCCGGAATATAATTGTTTTGATATTTTCAAAAGTCCGCATATACAGAAGGACTTAGAAAATTATCCTAAACATTTAGAAAAAGTCTTGAATCTATAATCAAAGAAAATTAAAACAATAACTAACCTGACTAAGGACAAGCGGTTAATATATGTGGTTTTATATTTGTGTTAGCCAACTACGCCTGCTTGCAAAACGCTGCAACAACTGATATTCAACTTTTAAATACTAACTTTGTTTCAGTTATTGAATATTCTTTAATAATCTGTTATGCCAAATAAGATCGCACAAATACCGATGCCGCAAAACGAGCCTATTATGGGTTATATGCCTGGCAGCAAGGAACGTAAGGAGTTGAAAGATGAATTGAAAAGGAGGAAGTCAATGGTGATTGATATCCCGATGTTCATCAACGGAAAGGAAGTTCATACGCAGGATACTGTTGAAATATTTCCACCCCATGATCTCTCTCATAAAATTGCAACTTGCCACAAAGGAAAAAGTGAGCATGTTTCAAAAGCGATCGAAGCTGCGTTAAATGCGCGGGAGAAATGGGCGAACATGCATTGGGAAGATCGCGCAAGTATTTTTTTAAAAGCGGCGGATCTCATTTCAGGTCCATATCGCTCTTCGATCAATGCGGCAACGATGCTCGGTCAATCCAAAAATGTTTACCAGGCAGAAATTGATGCGGTATGCGAGCTCGCCGATTTCTTGCGATTCAATGTTTACTTTGCTTCAAAGATCTACAGCGAACAACCCGTCTCTGCACCCAACATCCGCAATACCTTAGAATACAGACCTCTTGAAGGATTTGTATATGCGGTGACGCCATTTAATTTTACGGCAATTTCCGGAAACTTACCCGCAGCGCCTGCAATCATGGGAAATGTGGTGGTGTGGAAGCCATCTTCCGTGCAGGTTTATTCTGCATGGACGATCATGCAAATTTTGCGTGAAGCGGGATTGCCGGATGGCGTGATCAATATGATCTCTACCAATGCAGCAGAAACTTCCAACATCATTTTATCTCACCCTGATTTTGCAGGGGTACATTTTACAGGCTCTACACCGGTGTTTAATGGTATCTGGAAAACAGTTGGAGATAATATCAGCTTGTATAAAAATTTTCCGCGTATTGTTGGAGAAACCGGCGGAAAAGATTTTATTCTTGCACATAAAAGCGCGGATATAGATGTCCTCGCGACTGCCATACTTCGCGGCGCATTTGAGTACCAGGGACAAAAATGCAGTGCGTGTTCACGCGCGTATATTCCAAAATCGATCTGGGATCAGACATGGGAAAAAATGTATGAAGCATTGAAGACTTTTAAAGTAGGAGATGTGGAAGATTTTTCAGTGATGATGGGCGCAGTGATCTCTGAAGATGCGTACAAAAAAATAACAAGATATATTATAGATGCAAAAGCAAACCCGAATAATATTATTATGTACGGCGGCGGATATGATAAAAAGAAAGGCTATTTCATTGAGCCGACAGTTATACTAACGAAGGATCCGAAATCCATTACGATGGTGGAAGAAATATTTGGTCCGGTGCTGACGATATATGTTTATGATGATGCAGAAGTAAGCATGGATAGTATTTTGCATTTAGTGGATACTACATCAAACTTCGCACTCACCGGTGCGATCATTGCGCAAGACAGGTACGCGCTGGAAAAAATGAAAAATGCATTGACAAACAGCGCGGGTAATTTCTACATCAACGATAAGTGTACAGGCGCAGTAGTTGGACAGCAACCCTTCGGAGGCGCCCGTAAAAGCGGTACGAACGACAAATCAGGCAGCCAGTGGAATTTATTGCGATGGGTATCTATCCGTTCCGTGAAAGAAAACTTTGTGCCGCCAAAATATTACACCTATCCTTACATGAGCGAGGAATAATTATAGTTTCACAAACGATCTTATTGCTTCACTATTTTTTCTTGTGTATTTAAAGAAGTAAACTCCTGCAGGAAGTGCTGCTACATTAATTTGTGTGGATCCGGGCTTTTCAATTCCCGATAACATTTCATCACCCAGATCATTAAAAATTTTCCAGCTACTTTCCGCATAAAAATTTCCGCTCGTTGTTAAAGTTAAGATCGAAGAAACAGGATTGGGAAATAAACGGATGTCAACATCAGCAATATTATTTCTCACTCCAATAATAGTTCCCATACGCACCGTATCATTTTTAGATAAGATTCTAATATCAGGATCGAATACAATTTCATTCACTAAATACGGAAGATGGAAGGTGAAGACTTGTCCATTGACTGTATGTTCAACGCGGATAATCGTATCCACGCCATTCGCTTTAATTTCTATAGGCAGCGGCATTTCATAAAAAGAAACGCTGGGATGGGAAGTAGTTTGATTAATCTGTATGGATAAAATGCTGTCTGCCGTTTGTTGCCATATGATCTTGTAAGAAGGATAGCCCTGACCTTCATACCAATCCCTGAAATATTCAGCGAGATCAACACCCGAAGCTGCTTGCAATTCTGCAATTAATTGCGGTGTCCTTGCAAATCCATATTTATAATCATTCAGATAATTTCTCAATCCGCGAAATAAAACAGTATCCCCTAATTTCCAACGCAGCATATGTAAGATAAAAGCGCCCTTTGCATAAGAAAGATCTCCGTCAAAGATTCGGTTCACATTTGTTGTATCATTTACTTTTACAGACCCCGAAGTGGGAAAGGTAGCAGAATTCCGGTTTGCAGTTTTCCAACCCATCCATTCACTTTGTGAATGAAAATGTTCATGTGTCAATCCTTCAAGAAATGTAGCAAAGCCTTCGTTTAACCAGATGTCTTCCCAGCTCCCGCAGGTAACCAAATCGCCAAACCATTGGTGACCTAATTCGTGAACCAATAAACTCCAGTTAAAGTTGGTGACAAAGCTCATCGTCTGGTGTTCCATACCGCCACCCCAGCTAAACTGCGCGTTTCCGTATTTCTCTTTATAAAATCCGTAATTAATAAATAAGCTATCATAGAATTCCAAAACTCCAACAAGGTCATGTGTGCCGGGTCGCGCATCTGTGCTTTCAGGATATACATAATTTGTCATAGGCATTACAACACCGTTGCTTAAATGAACGGTGTCGGAATAAACATCGTAGTTAGTGACCGCAATGCCAATTAAATAAGGCGCTATGGCGTATGTGTGTTTCCAGTGATAAGTTGTAAATGTATCAACAGTGTACTGTTCCTTTAACACGCCGTTTGTTGCGGCGGTATATCTTGAAGGTGTAGTGATGTATACATCGATGCTGTCGATCTTATCAGTTAAACCATTCTTGCATGGCCACCAGTCCTGCGAGCCAAAAGGTTCTGAAAGCGTCCAAAGAACAGGAATATTATTATGATTAAAAATTGTGAAAGTGCCGAAGCCGTTGGAAGGCGGCACACCGTGATAACTTATACTGACGCTGTCGATAATATTTGCAGGCAAAGTACCTGGCAGCGTAATCGTAAGATCATACGAACCCGTTTGAGAGAAAGTAATATTATTGCCATGATAGTTTACGCTATCAACCGTAAGCTGCGTCGATAAACTGTAATGCAAAGTTTTCAGATTGCTGATATTGCTTTTAAAATAACTGGTCGCACTTCCGCTAATCGAATCATGGTTAGGATCCACCTTCCATTGGAAACGGTAATACTTCAGATCAAAGTTTATATCATCTGAAGCGACAAAATTTATTGCGGACAACCTGTTGCCGGATTGATATTGATAAGTTTCTTTACAGATCAGCTCGTTCAGTTTTTCTTCATCCTGTCCGAAAAATAATTTAGGCAGCAGTGCAACAAAAAACAGTAGTGTAAATTTTATATTCATATAGATTCTTGTATAAAGATAGACAGTTCTTTCCGCCAATTGTTCATGCATTTAAATAACGTTAATTTATAACTCTCTTTTTTTGATTCTCCTCAAACAATGATATATTAAAGGAAATTTAAAAGATGCAAAAACTGGGTACCTTATTTCTTCTGATTACTTTATTTTTTACTTCTAAGGCTACTGAAACCTACCTCGTTAGCTATGACCTGATAAGGGCGCATACAAAGGGAGAATTAAAGGCTTTATGGAAATCGCATAAGATCCCAAAGATCATGCTTCCGGTTCACCACGGCGTGGATATTTATGAAATTATTTATAATGCGAAATGGATCGACGGTTCTTTCAGGAAAGCTTCAGGAATTGTTTATGTCCCGAAAATGCGTGCCGGGAAAACGATGCCCACGGTAATGTATGGTCACGGTACAGAATTATACAAAGGCAGGAAAATTACAGATAATGATGCTCAGCAAGGCATTTGCGTGGGCTTTGCTACGGATGGATATCTCGCATTGTATCCTGATTATTTCGGATTAGGAAAAGGAGAGGGAAATCATTTATACCAGCATTCTGAAAGTGAAGCCAATGCATATATTTATATGTTGTATGCCGTAGAAGAATTAAAAGCAAAGATCAATATTAAAACCAACGGACAATTATTTTTAACGGGTTATTCGCAGGGAGGTCATTCATCTTTTGCCGCGCAGAAATATATAGAAGCCTTGAACGATCCGCGTTTTAAAGTTACCGCGAGTTCGCCGATGAGCGGCGCTTATGACATGACAGGCGAACAGGAAAAATATATGTTCCAGGAATATCCGCGTCCTTTCTACCTGCCATATTTGCTGGTGTCATACCAGGAAGCGTACCATGTGTTGAATGTTGACAATATTTATAAGATATTTAAATCTCCTTTTGATACGCTCTTGCCGAAATATTATACCAACAATTATGATAAATCTTTAGATGACCTCGATAAGATCATGCCGAAGATTCCTAAAGATGTCGTCCTGGATTCCTTAGTACAGGTTTATAAAACGTCACCTGATTTTCTTTTTACAAAAAAATTAAAAGAGAATTGTTTAACAGACTGGAAGCCGCAAGCCCCGGTACAATTGTGTTATTGTAAAGGTGATCGTGAAGTGAATTATAAAAATTCAGAAGTGGCATACAACAATATGAAAGCGCTTGGTGTCAATCACATCAAATTGAATAACCTGAGCGATCATCTCGATCACAATACTTGCGCATTGTTTGCCGTGCTTGCGACAAAATATTTTTTCGACCGGTATAAAAAACATGGCGATAATCCGAAGATGAGGGATGTTCCTCGATTTAAAAAAGCACTGGCTAGCATAGTAAAGAAAAAAGAGGAAGCAAAATATATGCATTTTCACAACGACACGAATTATGTTGACGCCAGGAAATAATTTCACTGCACAATTTCTGAATCTTTATCTTTGATCTGCATGAAAGTAAAAATTTGCGGAATGAAATATCCGGAGAATATCCGCGATGTTGCGGCTTTACAGCCGGATTATATGGGCTTTATTTTTTATAAAGTTTCAAAAAGATTTATTAACGATTCACAATCTGAAGAATTTTACAATTGCATTAGCGAGCTTTCATCTGTGAACCGTGAACTAAAGAAAGTGGGTGTGTTCGTTGATGAACCGATAAAAAATGTGATCAGCCTGGCGACACAAAATGAAATGGATATGTTGCAGCTGCATGGCAATGAATCACCTGAATACTGTGAAAACCTGAGGTTGCTGGATTTTAAAATTATTAAAGCATTTGGAATAGACGCAGGTTTTGATTTTTCTATTCTATCAGAATACAGCGATTACTGTGATTATTTTTTGTTCGATGTGAAGTCTGAAAAGTTTGGCGGTACAGGTCAGAAGTTTGACTGGAATTTATTAAAGCAGTACAATAATTTAAAACCCATTTTCTTGTCAGGAGGTTTGGAAGCCGGGGATATTCCTACTATTTACGATTTGTTAAAAGACATAAACATTCATGCATTGGATTTTAACAGTAAATTGGAACTTGAGCCCGCTTTAAAAGATGTGGAAAAATGCAGGGAGGTGATTCATTTAACCCATTCCGTGTTTTCTTCACGCGAAAATTAAAGCCCTCAATTTAAAATGAAAAACGATTCAAAATACCAGGTTGATGACAAAGGTTATTACGGTCAATTCGGCGGTGCATATATTCCCGAAATGCTTCACCGTAATATCGAGGAATTGCAACTGCGTTACCTGGAAATTATTTACGACGAAACTTTTCAGAAAGAATTTCAATCGCTGCTGAAAGATTATGTTGGTCGACCCACTCCGCTCTATTTTGCAAAGCGCATATCCGATCATTTCAATACAAATATTTATTTAAAGAGAGAAGATCTTTGCCACACAGGCGCACATAAGATCAACAATACTGTTGGGCAGATCCTGTTGGCAAAGAGGTTGGGTAAAACACGGATCATCGCGGAAACAGGCGCAGGTCAGCATGGCGTAGCAACAGCAACGGTTTGCGCATTGATGGGTATGCCGTGCATCGTCTATATGGGTGAAGTGGATATTGAAAGACAATCGGCAAATGTGAAGCGTATGAAAATGCTTGGAGCAGAAGTGCGACCTGCAACAAGCGGCAGCAAAACTTTAAAAGATGCAACAAATGAAGCTATGCGCGACTGGATCGCGAATCCCGTGGATACGCATTATATCATCGGCAGCGTAGTGGGACCGCATCCTTTTCCCGATATGGTGGCGCGTTTTCAAAGTGTGATCAGCGAAGAAATTAAAAAACAGTTACTCGAAAAAACAGGAAATGAAAATCCAAATTTTGTGGTAGCCTGTGTTGGCGGCGGAAGCAATGCTGCGGGCGCTTATTATCATTTTTTGGATAACGAAGATGTGAAAATTGTTGCCGTTGAAGCAGCGGGTCATGGCGTAAATTCAGGCAAGAGCGCCGCGACTACAATTCTGGGAAAGCCCGGCGTTTTACATGGAAGTAAAACTTTGTTTATGCAAACAGAAGATGGACAAGTGGTAGAGCCGCATTCTATTTCTGCAGGATTGGATTATCCGGGCATTGGTCCGGTGCATGCAAATTTATTTGAATCAAAGCGAGGAATATTTTTGAGCGCTACTGATGATGAATCGTTGCAGGCAGCGATGTTGTTGTCAAAACTCGAAGGAATTATTCCTGCATTGGAAACTGCGCATGCAATTGCGGTTATAGATAGAATAGGAGCGAAGAAAGACGACGTCGTTGTGGTGAATCTTTCGGGAAGAGGAGATAAAGATCTTGATACCTACGTCAGGGAATTAAATTTATAGAGCAGAACAGCGATGAACCGGATAAATAATTTATTTCAAACTAAACAAAAAAATATACTGAGTGTGTTTTGCACTGCAGGCTTCCCGGAATTAAATTCCATCGTTCCTGTTTTGGAAGAATTGCAGAATAACGGTGTGGATATGGTGGAGATCGGTATGCCGTTTTCAGATCCTACTGCTGACGGACCGGTTATACAGTATTCAAATAATATTGCCATCAATAATGGCATGTCGTTGAAAATATTATTCGAACAATTAAAAGGAGTGAGGGCAAAGATCCATATTCCGCTGGTGTTAATGGGTTATATCAATCCTGCATTACAGTATGGAATAGATAATTTTTTGCGAGACACACACGCTTGCGGTATCGATGGAATTATTATACCTGATCTGCCGATGTATGAATACGAAAATTTTTACAAAAATAGATTTGATGAGCATCATTTAAAAAATATTTTCCTTGTTACACCGCAAACGTCGAAAGAAAGGATTAGAAGAATTGATGCAGTATCTGATGCTTTCATATATATCGTGTCTTCCAATGCGATTACCGGCGGCAGTGCAAATATAGAAGAAGAACAAAAAGAATATTTTAGTCGCATAAAAAAGATGGAATTAAAAAACCCATTAGTAATTGGTTTTGGGATCCGCGATAAAAAAACATTTGACACCGCTTGCAATTTCGCAAACGGCGCTATCATCGGCACTGCATTTATTAACGCGATCGACAAATCAAAAAACTTAAAAGAAGATATTCAGCATTTCATTCAATCCATAAAAAATTGAATTTAGTTGTTATAAAATATAATGCAGGGAACACGAAAAGTGTTGAACATACGTTGAGCAGGCTGGGCGTGCAGGCTGTTATTACTGATGATGCTGAACAAATTCAAAATGCGGATAAAGTGATCTTTCCCGGTGTTGGTCATGCAGAAGCCACGATGAAGTATTTAAAGGAAAAGAACCTCGATAAAGTAATTAAAAATATTACACAGCCATTTTTAGGCATTTGCCTCGGTCAACAACTCATGTGTGCTCATAGTGAAGAGGGCGATGTGGATTGCCTCGGCATTTTCCCTGTTAAAGTGAAAAAATTTAAATCGGCGGATAACCACATCAAGATCCCGCAAATGGGCTGGAATAATCTGTATGATTTGAAATCGCCTTTATTCAAAAATATTCCGGATCTATCATTTGTATATTTTGTGCACAGCTATTACAGCGAGGTCAATGAAAATACAATTGCCACTTGCGATTATATACATCCCTTTTCCGCAGCGTTGCAAAAAGATAATTTTTATGCGACGCAATTTCACCCGGAAAAAAGTGCAGATGCAGGACAAAAGATCATACAAAATTTTATTGAACTATGCTGATCATTCCTGCAATAGATATTATCGACGGGAAATGTGTCCGTCTTACAAAAGGAGATTACGATACCAAGAAGATCTATAATGAGAATCCACTTGAAGTTGCTAAAGATTTTGAAGCAAATGGATTTACACATGTGCATCTGGTTGATCTCGATGGCGCGAAAAAAGGTTCAGTAGTGAATTGGAAGGTTTTAGAAAACATCGCAGGTCAAACGGGTTTGCATGTTGATTTTTCAGGCGGGATAAAAACAAGACAAGCCGCGCAACAAGCCTTTGATCTGGGTGCGAAGCAGATTACTGTAGGCAGTCTTGCGGTAAAAAACCCCAAAGAATTTGTAGATTGGATATGGGCGTTCGGTGAAGAGAAACTGATCCTTGGCGCGGATGTCATCAACGAAAAAATTGCAGTGAATGGCTGGCAGGAAAGCAGTGGAAAAGATATTTATGCTTATCTCGATTATTATTTTGAAGAAGGTATCGATTATGTTTTGTGTACAGATGTTTCAAAAGATGGCATGCTGAACGGACCATCTATCGATCTCTATAAAAATATTATTGAAGAATATAAGGAAATAAACCTGATCGCTTCTGGCGGCGTTTCCTCTATGGAAGATCTTCAGCAATTAAAAGAAATTGGCTGTTATGCGGCTATTGTTGGTAAAGCGATTTATGAAGGGAGAATAACTTTGAAACAATTATCGGATTTTAATTAATTATGGCAAAGAAATCTATACAAGAAAAATTGCATTAATCATTCAACATTCATCATTCATCATTCAACATAACATTAACCATTGCTCACTAAGCGCATCATACCATGTTTGGATATTAAGAACGGACAAACCGTTAAGGGTGTCAATTTTGTAAATTTAATTCATGCAGGCGATCCTGTAGAGCTTGCACAGGCTTATGTACTGCAAGGCGCCGATGAACTGGTTTTCCTGGATATTACGGCGACTGTAGAGAATCGTAAAACATTGATAGAGCTAGTGGAAAGAGTTGCAGCTGCTATCAACATTCCGTTTACGGTTGGCGGTGGCATTTCCACGATACAGGACGTAGATGCACTCTTAAACGCGGGAGCTGATAAAGTTTCCATCAACTCATCAGCAGTCAAAGACCCATCATTGATCAACAATTTATCAGATCGCTTTGGATCGCAGTGTATAGTTGTTGCGATCGACACACGCAAGGAAGACGACTGGAAAGTATATACGCACGGCGGGAGAAATGCGACGGCGATGTACACAAAACAATGGGTGAAAGAAATTGAAGAGCGTGGCGGCGGTGAAATACTGCTTACTTCCATGGATCACGACGGAACAAAAAACGGCTTTGCATTGGATATTACAAAATGGTGTACGGATAATTTATCCATACCTGTAATTGCAAGCGGCGGCGCCGGAAACAATGCTCATTTTGCGGATGTATTTAATTTTGCCAATGCTGATGCAGCGCTTGCAGCGAGTGTATTTCACTTTGGAGAAATTAAAATTCCGGATCTGAAAATGTATTTAAAAGATCACAATGTTCCTGTAAGACTTTAAATTCACTAATTTTGCAACTCTATAATTCTAAATTATTCATGCAACCAGACTTCAATAAAGAAAATGGACTACTACCGGCGATCATCCAGGATTACCGCACAGGAAAAGTATTGATGCTGGGTTACATGAATGAAGAAAGCTTAGCTAAAACAAAGGAAACCGGGAAAATCACTTTTTATTCGCGCAGCAAAAAAAGATTATGGACGAAGGGAGAGGAGAGCGGAAATTTCTTGCAGCTGAAAGAAATTAAACTGGATTGCGACAATGATACTTTTTTAATTAAAGCGGATCCGCTGGGACCGGTTTGTCATAAAGGAACTGATACTTGCTGGGATGAAAAAAATGAGGAAACATTTTCTTTTTTACATCAGCTCGAAGATGTAATTCAGGATAGAAAGAAAAATCCGAAAGAAGGTTCGTACACAAATCAGTTGTTTAATAAAGGCTTAAATAAAATTGCCCAGAAGGTTGGAGAAGAAGCCGTAGAGGTGGTTATCGAAGCAAAAGATACCAACGACGAATTGTTTAAGAATGAATCCGCAGACCTTTTGTTCCATCTTTTGGTGTTATTTACGGAGAAAGGTATTCCACTAAATGAGGTCATTAAAATATTAAGGGAAAGGCACAAATAACAGCCTGTTTCATTGGTTTCTATATAATAAGTTTATTCCTCATTTCACCTTATTATTTTCACTCTTAAAATGTGTTAATCATGAACCTTTTCGTGCTTGAGATTTGTTTTATATATAGATCAGGAAGTTGAGGAAATGTGAAAACGAACAATGAATTGAAATTGTAAACTTTAAAATTTAATCCAATGTAGCAACAGGAAATTAAATAGATCGAAACCAGAAAATGAAAATGTGATAATAGAGAAATTGAAAATAATTAAAATTAATCCAATGTAGCAATACAGAAAAGAATATTAGCGGCAGCTATTTCAGGGTTTTTATGTTTCTTAGTAAGACCGTCCTTCAGGACGGTTTTTTTTATTCGTGATTTTTTGCCAGCAGGAACTTTTGTTTGAATGTAGATTTTTCAAAAAGGGTCGCATGATCAATTTCAGCAGTATTTCCATAACTATGATTGCCGCCGCCATGACCACCGCCACCTCTTTGTCCGCCGCCGCCTTTATCAAATCCACCAAATCCATCACTTTTATGTTTATAGCCTTCATCGCCCCGACTTACAATTGCAGTTTTATCAAGTGCGTTCACGGTAACATTTAATTGCAACTCTTTTACATCAAATAAATCATTAGTGGAAAGTTCACTTAATGGTATTGCAAATTCAAAAACAATATTCTCTCCATTATTACCTATGCCTGCTTTAATTCCCGTACTATTATTTACAGATAAGGTGCCATTTTGTGTAGTAAAGCCTTTCGTACTTATATTAGAAAGACGTAAGCGGTAAGAATCGATCATTTCATTAATATCAAATTTTCCTTTTTTACTTTCTACTGAGCCTGCGCTATAATCAGTTTTATTGTGTCCGCTATTGTTCATTTGTCCCGCAATAGCAGGAAATATTATAGTTGAAGTAAATTTTGCTTTTTTATCTTTCGATGACAGCTCAAGATCCCAGCCTGCATGCATAAGCTTATGCATTTTTTGCTTTTCGTTTGCTTCAAAACATATATAGAGACTCTTATTGTCATTCGCTATTGAAAACAACAAGCCGGTATTAGTATTATAAAGGTGAAGTGGTTTCTCCCAATCTTTATCATCTCCATCTATTGACACAGGCATAGACTGCCAATGCGATTGATGAACTTGTGCGTTTGAAATAATTGTGAATAGGAAAAAGGGTAGGATGAAAAACAGTTTTATTTTCATGTAAAGTTTTATGTTAGACTAAAATTTCGGAGAGAAGTTTAAAACCGAAAAAATAAATTATTCTTTTCGCTTAAACGGTCTGATAATTAATCGCAGGGTGCGATCATATGTAAAATAATTATAGATCCAGCCGAGGGTAACTACTATTTTATTTCTGAAACCGATCAATGTAAGTACATGAACGAATAACCACGCCAGCCATGCAATAAACCCACCCATTCTGATGCCGTTGCTTTCCAGCACTGCTTTGTTTCTGCCAACCGTTGCCATAATACCTTTATCAAAATATTTGAACGGTTTCACTTCCTTTCCTTTTGACCGGCGGATAATATTTTTCGCCACAAGTTCTCCTTGCTGTATTGCCACCGGTGCAACCATTGGGTGTCCCTTCGGATATTTTTCCTGCACCAGCATTGCTACATCACCAATCGCAAAAATGTTTTCGTAACCTTTCACCCTGCAATGCTCATCTATTGCAATGCGGTTATTTACAATAGCTTCAGCAACAAAACCATTTATAGGATTTCCTTTTACGCCGGCAGTCCATATAACAGTATCGGTGCGGACTGTTTTTCCGTTATTCAAAAATATTTGGTTGCCGTCATAATCCGTAACAATAGTATTCAGCCATACATTCACACCAAAATCTTTTACGTACTTCAATGACTTTGCAGAATTTTCAGGATGCATTGCACCAAGCAATCTATCGCCTGATTCAAATAAATGGATCTGCATTTTACTAAAATCAAGTTCCGGATAATCTTTCGGTAGGATTGTTTTTCGCATTTCTCCGATCGCGCCTGCTAACTCAACACCTGTTGGTCCTCCGCCAACGATTGCTATATTGATCAGTTCTTCCTTTAATTCTTCATCAAATGTGATCAGGGCTTTTTCAAAGTTTTCAAGAATAAAACTTCGTAGATCCAATGCCTGGGGAATATCTTTCATCTGCATCATTTTTGTAGATGCCTCTTTGGGAAATTTAAAAAAATTAGTAGTGCTGCCCGTTGCAATAATCAGGAAGTCATAATGCAGATCGCCTATATCAGTATGGATCTTCTGCATTGCTGTATCCACGTTTTTTACTTCCGCCATTCTGAAAACACCATTCGGAATATCCTGCATTAATTTTCGCAATGGATATGCAATACTCCCTGGCTCGAGTCCACCTGTTGCTACCTGGTACAACAAAGGCTGAAAGGTGTGATAATTGTGTTTGTCGATTAATACGACCTGAAGATTTTCACGTTTCAATCGCTTAGCGATCTCAATGCCGCCGAAGCCGCCTCCAATGATCACAATCCGCTTTTGTGTTGTTGCCGGAATTTTTAAATCCATGGTAGATGGTTAATGCTTATTTAAGCCATCAAAAGTAAACCATAATTTTTATATAAGGTTTAAATTGATATTATATACTTCTGTAATTTATTATCTTTGAGATAACACATCATTCAACATTCAACATTCATCATTATCCCATGGCGCATATTCATTTGATAAAAAAAGAAAATTACGGAATTATCCAAATGGACCGTGACAGGGCAAATCCGATGAACCATGAGTTTGTGGCTGAATTGAGGATTGCGCTGAAGAATTTTTCCGAAGATGATAATATACAAGGTGCGATCATCAATGGTAAGGATAATTTTTTTACTGCAGGGTTGGACATTCCTGAATTATATACTTATGATGAAAGACAATTTGAAAAATTCTGGAGAAATTTTATGGATCTGATCTCTGATCTTGTTGCATTTGATAAACCGTTGATTGCATCCATTACAGGTCATTCTCCTGCAGGAGGATGCGTTCTTGCGATTTGCTGCGATTATCGTGTGATGGCGGAAGGAAATTTTAAAATAGGATTAAATGAGATACCAATCGGTCTTATCGTACCACGTGGAATATTTGATATTTACAGCTATTGGGTGGGAAGAAAAATTGCATTTCAATATTTGATGGAAGGTAAAATGGTTTCTCCGGAACAAGCTAAAGAAATTGGTCTTGTTGATGAAGTTGTTCCTGCGGATAAAGTTCTTGAAACAGCGGAAAAGAAATTGAAACAGTATCTGCAATATGAGCAACACGGATGGCGCATCACAAAGAGACAGCTTAAGCAGGATCAGCTGCGTTCCATTAGTTCCACTTCTGAATTTGAAACCAAAACATTCCTGCAACAGTGGTGGAGTGAACCTGTGAGGACAATCGCCGCGAATTTTGTTGAACAATTGAAAAAGAAAAAATAGAAATTTATTTCAACTGGTTATGGAAAATAAGTTTCTTTCGTTTGAAAACCGCTTAGCTAAAGTATATAAGCACATTTCTAAAATAGCACGCAAGCAACAGCTTTCTTGCTTCCGCGTGTATAATGTTGATCTTCCCGAATTTCCTTTTATTATTGATGTTTACAAGGATCTTGTATATGTTGCGGAATACAAAAGCAAGCATAAATTATCGGAAGAAGAATATGCTGAATGGCTAAGCACATCACTTAAAATTATTGAGAAAGTATTTGCAACAGATGAAGCTCATGTTTTTCTGAAGGTGCGCGAACGGCAGAAAGGAGAGCAACAGTACGCTAAGCTCAACACTGCGAAAAAAGAAATGATCGTTGACGAGATCTCAATTAACAAGTATACAAGGCAAACCGAAGATAAAATGGAGATACTTTCTTCTCCTGTAAAAAATTCATCTGATGAAGAAAATTATAAGCTGAGCTTTATTGTAAATCTTTCAGATTACCTGGATACCGGTTTGTTTTTAGATCATCGCATCACCCGTCAGATCGTAAAAGAAACATCAAATGATAAACGCGTGTTGAATTTATTTTCGTATACAGGAAGTTTCAGCATTTATGCCGCTGCAGGCAATGCCTCTAAGGTTACAACAATCGATCTTTCCAAAACGTATATCAATTGGGCAAAGCGCAACATGCAGTACAATAAATTATTCGATGTAAAGAAGCATGAATTTATACAGGATGATGTACTGCAATATTTAAATTCTATTCCTCCGGCTTCTTATGATCTTATTATTTTAGATCCGCCCACATTTTCAAACAGCAAGCGCATGCAGGATGTTCTCGACATTCAAAATGATCACGTACAAATGATAAATCAATGTCTTGATATTCTTGCAGACAATGGAATTTTGTTGTTCAGCACAAATCACCGGAACTTTATTCTTGCACAGGATGAAATCCATGCACATATTATAAAAGACATTACAAAGCAAACCACTCCATTTGATTTTGAAGGGAAATTAAAGCGAAAATGTTATTGGATAGAAAAGTAGCTACTGTTCCTTTATGCCGTACTTCTTGAGATAAGCATCTTCAGCAGCATTAAATTTTTCGTCGTAAGGTTTTTCTTTAACGGAAATATCTTTGAATAATGCCTGTATCTTTTCTTTGTATTCCTTGTTGTCAATATCCGGATCTTCTACATATTTCAGCAGCTGCCTGTATTGTTTCTCACTCACACTTAAAAAGTATTTAAACAGTTCAACAGTAGCTTTTTTTAATTGTACTTCATTATTGTATGCGGGAATACTGTCCATAATCGCAATGCTTTTGCGTATCTGGAAATTCAGGATATTTAAATTCAGCTGAGAAACCCTGTTCTTGAAAAAATATATTTCCTTGCCGATATTTCCCTGTTCCGTTTTGATCGTTTGGTAATACGTGTTCGCCGCAATATTATTTTCGGAAAAAATATTGCAGTAGGAGATGGTCAACAAAAAGAAACTCAGGATAAATTTCAATAGAAAATTAATTCAGTTCTATAATAGTACAAAAATTGATAATACTAATAACTAATAACTCTTAACTCATAACTTCCACTCAATGCTTCATCATCTTTAACTCATGGATCATATCGGCAAAATATTGTTTTGCATCAAATTTTGTATTACCAAAGAACTGTGTCAACCCAACCATATCAGCATGACTCACGGAGCTTGCAGCCTCTGTTTCGATAAGCCCCCGGTAATTTCCCCACTTGCACGATTCAATCCCGACCATGCCGTCATTTTTTCCTTCATAAGGTCGGATAATATATGCGATTGTCTTCCATAAAATATTCGGATAATCCTTATTCACGTGGCTCGCATAACTCTGGTAGTACACTTTCGACGAATCAGGAACTTCCTCATTAAATTGTTTCATTCCTTCCGTAGTAACCTGTACCACCGCGCGCAAACTATCCGGTCTTTTATCACCCATTAATGTTGCGTATAAATTCACTAACCGCGCAGTTGCAAATTTTGGCAACGGCAATCTTCCTAAAATAATATCTGCAAGATGTGTGCCACGATGTGGTGAACCGAGCGTGGTCACACTCGAAATATGTTCGTCCATCTGCAACCTGCTCGCCAGGTAACGCGCTTCCAGCCCACCCTTGGAATGACCTATAATATTGATCTTATCTTTTTTTGTTTTTTCAAGAATATCGAGTATTCTGAACTTCAATTTTATCGCATTATCCGGGATAGAAATAAATGCTTCCTGTTGCGCGGTATACACATCACAGCCATGAAGTTTTAAGAAATCGGGAATACCCGTCCAGTAATTCAATAACCGGCTTTGGTCATGAAATCCCAATCCACTCACAAGGATCACGGGGTATTTTGTGTCGCAATAAGATAATTTCTTTTCTGGAGTCATAAATTAGTTCGGAAGCAGGAATGCAATTTTAGGTTATGTCTTTAAATAAACAAATCATTTTATATTAAGTTTGTTGTTTAACCATGAATTAATACGAAAATAGTTGCATTTTAAAATTATTCTATTTTAATTTGTAAACAATGAATAACACATTTTTCTACGGCTATTATTTTTTTCGCACATAAGCGGGACGAATCATACTGTAGCAAATTAAATAGTATAACAAGTCTCGAGTAAATCGGGACTTTTTTTATAATAATGAGATCGAAAATAGCCATACAGGGATTTGAAGCATCCTTTCATGAAATTGCCGCGTTACAGTTTTTCGGGAAGGATATAGAAACAGTGGAATGTGCCACTTTTCATAAGCTATTTGATGTGATGGAAAAGAACGAAGCAGGCTATGCAATTTGTGCGATAGAAAATTCTTTGGCTGGATCAATATTGCCGAATTATGCATCGCTGAGAAATTCTGACCTGGAAATATTCGGTGAAGTTTACCTGCACATTGAAATGAATTTAATGGCGTTGCCGGGACAAAAGATAGAACACATTGAAGAAGTGCATTCTCATCCGATGGCGCTTTTGCAATGCACAGGATTTTTCGAAAATTATTCGAACATACAATTGGTGGAATCCAGCGATACGGCTTTAAGTGCAAAAGATATAAAACAAAATCATATCAAGCATCGCGGCGCAGTAGCGAGCAAGCGTGCAGCTGAATTATTTGAACTGGAAATTATTGCAGAAGATATTCACGATAACAAAAGAAATTTTACACGTTTCCTGGCGTTGCGCAAACAGAACAATCAAAATTCGCGGAACGAGGATTTCAATAAATCATCAATTAGTTTTCGCTCGCATCATACACCGGGCAGTCTTGCAAAAGTTTTAACCGCAATTGGCGAACATAATATAAATCTTACAAAGATTCAGTCGCTGCCGGTTATAGGAGAAGAATGGCAATATTATATGTATGCCGACCTCGAGTTTGAAAATAAGGATGAGTTTGAAAAAATGCTGAATGAAATTGAACCGCTGACAAGAGAACTGAAAATTTTAGGAAAGTATAAACAGGGAGAAAAGATTCTGTAATGTTGAATGTTGAATGATGAATGTTGAATGATGAATTAACGTTATTCTGAGCGTGCGAAGAATCTGTTTTATAAAATTTAAAATATTGAATTAGAAAATGCAATTCCTTTTAGAATAGGAGTCTGAAAAAAATACAAAATACAACATACAAAATACAACATAACAAAACATGATCATCGACGCTGCAAATAAATTACAACACATCAACGAATACTATTTCTCTTCGAAGCTGAAAGAGATTGCAGCGATGCGTGCAACAGGTAAAGATATTTTGAATTTAGGTATCGGAAATCCAGATCAGCCGCCATCACAACAAACCATTGATGCATTAAAATTCTCGGCTGATAATCCGAAAAATCATGGCTACCAGAGTTATATTGGTATTCCTGCATTACGTAATGCAATCAGTGAATGGTATAAGAATACGTATGATGTTGAACTGGATCCTGTTTCCGAAATATTGCCGTTGCTTGGATCGAAGGAAGGCATATCACATATATCGAATGCGTTTTTAAATCCCGGTGATAAAGTTCTAATTCCAAATCCCGGTTACCCAACTTATACTTCGGCTACTTATTTGGCAGGAGCGGAGCCTGTATATTTTGATTTGGATGAAAGAAATGATTGGGCGCCTGATCTCATCAATATTCCCGCTGTTGTTTTGCGTGAAGTGAAAATACTCTGGATAAATTATCCGAATATGCCGACCGGTGCACCGGGCAATCACAAACTTTTTGAACGGTTAGTGGAGATCGCCAACGAATTCAAAATTTTAATTGTAAACGATAATCCGTATAGTCTGGTGTTGAATGAAGACAAACCGGTTTCAATTTTCCAGGTGAAGGGTGCGAAGGATGTTTGTCTTGAATTAAATTCATTAAGTAAATCTCATAACCTTGCAGGTGCGAGAATTGGAATGGTTGCAGGAAATAAAGAATTGCTCGATACTATTTTAAAAGTGAAGAGTAATGTCGACAGCGGCATGTACCTTCCGTTGCAGGATGCAGCAATTGCTGCACTTTCAAACGATGATAAATGGCACCGTGAACGAAATAAAGTGTATGAAGAGCGGCGCGAATATGCATGGCAGATCATGGATGTTTTAGGTTGTGTGTATGAAAAGAACCAGGTGGGAATGTTTATCTGGGCGAAGATCCCGGATGAGTTTAAGAATGCAGAAGAGCTTACGGAAAAAGTATTGCACGAAGCAAATGTTTTTATCACACCGGGTTTTATTTTCGGAAGTAACGGCGAAAGGTATGTAAGGATCTCTTTATGCAGTCCCGTTGAAGATTTGAAAACTGCATTGCAAAGAATTAAACTAATGAAATATTGAATGAAAAATTTACGATTTACGATTTACAATTTTTTACCGTGGACAGTGG
This sequence comes from Bacteroidota bacterium, assembly GCA_028288625.1. Lineage (GTDB taxonomy): Bacteria > Bacteroidota > Bacteroidia > Chitinophagales > JADIYW01 > JADJSS01. Next base: position 33,296 of record JAQBNI010000049.1, read on the forward strand.
ACTGTCGTCCGTGGACAAAATATAAACAAAACTAATGAAGCTTGCAATTTTCGGCATAGGATTAATTGGTGGTTCGGTAGCAAAAGACCTGCGGTCATCAGATTTTGCCGGTGAGATCTTAGGCGTTGGCAGGAGTCAAAAGAATTGTGATTTGGCTTTGCAGTTAGGATTGGTCGATAAGATCGTTTCAAAAGAAGAAGCAGTTAAAAATGCCGATTTAATTATTCTGACAGTTCCTGTCAATTATTTAGTGGAAGAACTAATTTATATTCTCGATCATATTCAATTACACCAGGTGGTTACAGATATGGGATCAACAAAAGGAATTATTATCGACGCGATCAAGGATCATCCGAACCGCAAGCAATATGTTTCTTCGCATCCAATGGCAGGTACAGAAAATTCAGGTCCGTCTGCGGCGATCAGCAATTTATTCCGGGATAAGGTTTGTATTATCTGCGATAAGGAAAAAAGTAATGAAGATGCAGTTTCACTCGTTGAAAAAATGTACGGCATGTTAGGAATGCGCATAAAATATATGGATGCACACCAGCATGATATGCATGCTGCGTACATCTCGCATATCTCGCATATCAGTTCGTTTGTATTAGCTGCAACGGTACTGGAAAAAGAAAAAGATGAAGAAGCGATCCTGGAAATGGCAGGCGGTGGTTTTGAAAGCACGGTAAGGCTTGCAAAAAGCTCTCCTGAAATGTGGGCGCCTATCTTCCAGCAAAATAAAAATTATTTACTCGAAGTGATGGATACTTATATTGAGAAGATGTATCACTTCAGGAATCTCATCAATAAAAATAAAAATGAAGAGTTGAAAAATTTTATGATGGAGGCGAATGAAATACGAAAAATATTGAAATAGTACTTAGTAGTTAGTACTTAGTATTTAGAAATAAAATTGTAATCTGAAATTAACTCATAACTCATAATTCTTAACTCTTAACTTATAACATACACAACAATGAGTAACTTAAACATCGTGCCTCTGAAAGACTGGGGCTTCAACTTCGAACGACCGGTAATTATTTCCGGTCCATGCTCCTGCGAAACAGAAGAGCAAATGATGGAAACTGCAAAACGTCTTGCAAATAAAGGGATAGACATGTTACGCGCAGGAATATGGAAACCGCGCACACGTCCCGGCATGTTTGAAGGTATCGGCAAGGAAGGGCTTTCATGGCTCGTGAATGCCGGGAAGGAGATAGGTAAACCTACAACTGTGGAAGTAGCGACTGCGCAGCACGTAGAAGAATCTCTTGAAGCAGGCGTTGATATTTTATGGATCGGCGCACGTACAACCGTGAATCCGTTTTCCGTTCAGGAAATTGCAGACGCATTGCGCGGTGTTGATATTCCCGTGCTTGTAAAAAATCCAATCAATCCCGATCTGCAGTTGTGGCTCGGCAGTATGGAACGTTTAAATGCTGTTGGCATTACAAAACTCGGCGCTATTCATCGCGGTTTTTCTGCTTACGAAAAATCTAAGTATCGTAATATTCCGATGTGGGAATTGCCGATCGAAATGCGACGCTTATATCCATCCATTCCGATCATTGTAGATCCTTCACACATTTGTGGTTCAAGAGAATTACTATTATCCGTTTCTCAGAAAGCGCTCGATCTTGATTTCGATGGATTGATGATCGAATCTCACCGTGATCCGGACAATGCATGGAGCGATGCAGCACAACAGGTAACACCTGAACGTCTCGGCGAAATAATTTCTACGTTGATCGTGCGAAGCAGTAAGCTTACAGACTTTGCAGAAAATAAATTGGAAGTATTGCGCGCGCAGATCGACAGGATAGACAACTATATGCTGGAGATCATGGGAGAAAGAATGGACATTGCACGCAAGATCGGCGAGTTTAAACGTGATAATGGAATTACCATCCTGCAAACAAATCGCTGGGATGAGATCATCAACGATAGAGTAAAGAAAGCAGCTAAAAAAGATCTGACTGAAGACTTCGTAAAGGATATGATGGAAGCGATACACCAGGAATCGATCCGTCACCAGACAAAAATTATGAACAATATTTTAGCCGAATAGGTCATAAAGAAGACAAAAAGCTAATAATCAACCCTTTGATAAATTGTTGAATTGTTAGCTTTTTTTTTGTTTCGCGTGGCTCATTGGGAAAATATAGGCTTTATACGGTATTCTTTATTAAATTTGGCGCATTAGTTATTCATCAATTAAAATTTATAAAAATGGACAAAACAAAAATGATCAAGGCATATTGCCTTAAGACAAAGGAGAAAGATGTGCCTATGCTTGATGCAGTTGTTACTAAAACAGCAAGAGGTGGCTATATGGCAACAGGAAACGATGGCAAAGGAAATAAAATGGCTGCTATCATGGGTGAAGCAAAAGCTTTACAGGCAATTAAAGACGGCGTAGCAAAAAAAGGATTCTAATCTCCAACGGAATTTAAAATCTAAAAGGTCAGCGATAAACGCTGACCTTTTTTTATTGGAAGATTCTCCATGATTAAATCCATCAAAAATCCTACATTTATAAATGAATTCTTGTTGTGCTTACCTTTCGGATATCCAACTGAAGATAATAAGATGATAAACAAAATGAAAAAAACCAAATTATTTACAACTGCCACTATTGGAATATGGCTGTTAGTTTTAATTACAAGTTGTAAAAGCGAACCATCACAGGAATGCATCCCGTTAAAGACAGCCAATGAACAATTGGCAGCAAACCTTAAAATGTATGAAACAACCTGGAATGAAATTATCAACAAAGGAAAACTTGACTTGATAAACGAAACCAATTTCGATAAAAGCATTACACTTATCAGCAGTCCTAAAAAAATAGTGGGTATAGAAGGATTCAAGGCGTATTACAAAAACTATCTTACTGGATTTTCAAATATTACATTTACTATTGTAGACGCCTTTGGACAAGGTGATAAAATTGTAAAACATTGGAATTTCAAGGGTAAACATACAGGAGATTTTTTTGGAATTCCTGCGACTGGTAAAGATGTAAATGTTGATGGCGTAACACTAGTAAGAATGAAAAACGGAAAAATTGCACAGGAACAGGATTTCCTGGACAATTTAGAATTTATGCAACAACTTGGAATTATTCCAAGACAGTAGAATAAAAACTACAGCTAACAGCAGCTAAGCTCTAAAAATTTGTAAATTTATTATTGCGTTTATTCGCCTGCGCCTAGCCGCAACCGTTAGTAGTCATTGTAAAAAGACAGTAACAAACCATAGACAACAATAAAACATGGAACTATATGAGAAAAATAATTTCATTTATGCACATATCGCTTGACGGTTTTGTAGCAGGATTGAACGGAGAAATGGACTGGATTAAGGTTGATGAAGAAATTTTTGATCATGTCGGTAAGCGGATAAGCGAAGGCGACACTGCATTATATGGACGGGTAACTTTTCAGATGATGGAAAATTACTGGCCTACCGCAGCAGACAAGCCGACCGCAAGCAAGCACGACATTGAACATTCAAAGTGGTATAGCAAAGTTCACAAAATTGTTTTATCAAAAACAATGAAAGACGCGGATTTGAAGAACACAACAATTATTAGCGACAACCTTTCGGACAGCATAAATGAAATAAAACAACAGGCAGGTGAAGACATCTTGCTTTTTGGTAGCCCGACAGCAACACATTCACTTATTCAACTGAACTTAATTGACGGCTACTGGCTATTTGTTAATCCAATTATTCTTGGACGAGGCATTCCATTGTTTGCAGACATCAAAGATAAAATAAAACTAAAGCTATTGAGTACCCGACAATTTACTTGCGGGGTAACTGAACTGAATTACATAGTAGAAGCTTAAAGGATAAACAATGACAAAAAACAAATTATTAAGAATGGACAACGTCGGCATCGTTGTAGAATCTCTCGATGACGCTATCTCTTTTTTCGAGGAAATAGGCTTGACGCTTGAAGGGCGAGCGAAGGTCGAAGGGGAATGGGCTGGTCGAGTTACCGGATTGGGCAATCAATCTGTAGAGATTGCTATGATGGTTACCCCGGATGGTCATAGCCGTCTCGAACTTTCGCGATTTTTAACCCCTCTTACCATCTCTGACCACCGAAATGCCCCTGTGAACTCTCTCGGCTACCTACGCGTCATGTTTACTGTTCAAGACATTGACGAAATGGTATCCAGACTTATCAAACATGGTGCTCAACTCGTTGGAGAAGTAGTTCAGTATGAGAACTCCTATCGGCTATGTTACATTCGCGGACCCGAAGGGCTTCTTGTTGGACTTGCAGAAGAACTCGGCAAAAAATGAGTAGGCTAAAAATCCGTAAATTTAATTTGTTGCGTTTAGTGTCGCCAGTCCGCAACCATTAGATGTATACCGGCAATCAATAGCCAACCCCATAAATAACAAAAAGTGAAAGTATTATTTGTTTGCAGTAGAAATCAATGGCGAAGTCCGACTGCTGAAAATATTTATAAAAAATACAACCACTTACAAGTAAGATCTGCCGGAACAGAACCTTCAGCCCGCGTTAAGCTCACTGCAAAAACAATTATATGGGCGGATATTATATTCGCAATGGAAAAAAGACATAAGCTTAGAATACAAGAAAAATTTCCTATCGAAGCTCAATTAAAAGAAATAATTGTACTTGACATTGCAGACGAATATAAATATATGGATGAAGAATTAATTCGCGAAATACAAAGTAAGGTGGACCATCATCTGGGATTTTAATTGTACAATGCTGTCGGATGCTTTATCCGTCAGAAACTAATTAAATAAAATTATTTATCGTTCCGTACCTGTCGGATACCAATGTAATAGGTGACGCAAGCAGAGATCAGCAAAGCAACGAATCCATAGTTCTGTGCATTGGTTAAAGGGGCATCCAGCCGGAACATAATGAGGCTGATAATGATCGTTGGTATAACCCATCCAATTAACGGCAACCAGTATTTAAATTTCATCTTGATGATTAAGTGGAATGAAGATAAATCTTTTTTAATGGCTTTAAAATTTATCTTTTGAAAGATAAAATGGTTCGCGTTGATTTTTTTTCATTCTTTCATCAATCTGTTCCGCCATCCATTGAAAATATTCCGCTGAATAAGGATCAGATTGTTCCTCCCTGATCAGCAACATTAGAGGTTTATACTTTTCCCATGAAGAAGTTACAAAAGAACCCAGTGTTTTATCTACCAGATCAAAATTAATGACTTTGATTGCTAACAAAATCCCCAGGGATTCCATTTGCTGCGCTAACTGTATAAAACAAACCTGTTCATTTTTTGTCCAGGAAAGGTATTTCTCATAAGTTTCAGGAAATGTTACATTGGTTATAAAATTTATCAACTCTGCAAATTCTCTTGTCTGGAAGTTCCGCAAAGCGTCTAAAGTCAGTCTTTCCTGTCGGTCGCGGTTTGACATCTTCACCTGTGCAATACCAAAAATAAGCGCTACAACTACTGATAAAGTGAGTGCAAGGTTTGCGAGTAACGCAATAAATTCCGTTGTCATTTTATTTTTTTAGTGATGCCATATCAATGACAAAGCGATAACGAACATCACTTTTAAGCATCCTTTCATAAGCTTCATTAATATCCTGCATATTGATGATCTCGATTTCCGAAACAATATTGTGTTCTCCGCAGAAGTCAAGCATTTCCTGTGTTTCTGCAATACCGCCAATCAAAGAACCTGCAACGGCTTTTCTCCCCATGATCATTGGAACCGTAAATAAAAATGGTTCGAGTCCTCCTAAATAACCCACTAAAACCAATGTGCCGTTGATATTTAAAGTAGGAATATAAGGATTCACATCATGGACATACGGAACAGTATTAATAATTAAATCGAATTTTCCTTTTACTGAATTCATGTGATTTTCGTCCGTAGAAATGATGACAGCATCTGCTCCTAAATCCAATGCATCTTTTTCTTTTGATGGGGTTCTTGAAAACAGCGTAACTTCTGCGCCTAATCCTTTTGCGAGTTTTATTGCCATGTGTCCAAGCCCGCCTAAACCAACCACTGCAACTTTACTGTCTTTGCCAACTTTCCAGTGACGTAGTGGCGACCATGTAGTAATGCCTGCACAAAGAAGGGGAGCAGTTGCTGCGAGGTCGAGATTGGAAGGAATTTTTAAAACGAAATGTTCATCCACTACAATTTTTTCAGAATAACCGCCGAACGTTCTTCCTCCTAAATGTTTGTCCTTGCCATTGTATGTTCCGGTAAATCCCGTTAAACAATATTGTTCAAGGTCCTGCCTGCAGCTTTTACATTCCATACAGGAATCTACCAAACAACCAACACCGGCAAAATCTCCAACTTTTAGTTTTGAAACTTCACTTCCTACCCTTGTCACTTTGCCTACAATTTCATGACCCGGAATTGCAGGATAAACTGTGCCGCCCCAATCGTTTCTTGCTGTGTGCAAATCAGAATGACAAACACCGCAATACAAAATTTCTATTTCAATATCTTTTGAAGTGATCTCTCTGCGTGAGATATCCATTTGTTTCAAAGGAGCATCTGCGGCTTCCGTGCCGTATGCTTTTACATTTGTTGTTTCCATTTTTATAGAATTGATTATTAGTTTGACTATATAAAATTTAAAGTTAGAACTTTAAGCGTGAACACTGTTATATTCTTCATCGGTTACCGGAGCCAACCAAATAACAGCGCCTTCAGCAGTACTATTGGTGATAGCGATATGCGTTAAGTTTCTATCGCGTGTTGCTCCGTGCCAATGTTCTGTATTTGACGGGATGACGACCACATCGCCCTTCGAAAGTGATCGTGCAGATTTACCTTTTTCCTGGTAGAATCCCTGTCCATCAGTGATTAGCAGAATTTGTCCTGCAGGATGTGTATGCCAGTTATTTCTGCAACCCGGCTCAAATACAATATCGCCTACTGCATAAGTTCCTGTTTCATCCTTTGGCACTAAAATATTTACCCATGCAGTTCCGGTAAAATAATCTGCCGGAGCTTTTTCGCCTTTGTGAAAAATGGCATTTTCATTTTCTGTATTCATTTCTATAAATTTATATTCAATCCAAAAAATGCAGCAAATAGCATTGGTCGTTTAATATCTCCTTTTCTTACAGATGTTAAGCTGCCGTGATATACCATACCGGTTTCAACAGAAATAAACTTAATTAAATTTACACCCATACCGGCGCGTGCTTCCAGCATGAAAGAAACTGTTTTTACAGATGTAAATACATTTTTAATATTGAATTGCGGTCCGATTGCAAGTGAAACTAAAGGATACAACCTGTGCTTTTGTTGTCCGTATTTAAAAGCTACTCCCACGGGAATAGTTATAGAGCGGTATTTCACGTGCTCCTGCCTGATGGAATCAGTGGTAACAAATGTCCTGAAGTTTTCACGGTCCGTGATCTCCGTATAGGAAAGACCTGAGAATATAGTAAAAGCACCAAAGCTCTTTTCAAACATACCGGTGAAGCCATAAGCTATTACACCTGAATTACCATTAGGCAAATAAGAAGCGCCAAGATTAGCCTGCAGGGTTAGCGTTTTGCTCTTGCTGAAATCGTGTTGTTTTTTTTCTTTTGCCTGCGGTGCTGTTGTCGCAGTTTCCGGTTCCGGTTCAGTTGCTGTTTCCTGGGCGAAACTAAAAGAAATAAATAGAATGAAAAAGATAAGAAGGATTGTTTTCATAGTGTAAATGTAAATGTTATAATGGTTACAAAATAAAAAATAGTTTATAAGGCTAAATGTTCATGAAACATAAACGCAACATCATACATTTGTATAAAAATATTATGCGGATATGGTCGATCCATCCCCAATATCTCGATTCTAAAGGCTTGGTAGCGCTTTGGAGAGAAACACTTTTAGCAAAACATGTTTTAGAAGGAAAAACAAAAGGGTACAAAAATCATCCACAATTAAAAAGATTTAAAGATTTAAGCAATCCTGTAAATGCTATTCATCAATATTTAGGCAAAGTGTATGACGAAGCGATATTGCGCGAATATAATTTTGATGAGAATAAATTTATTGCATTGCGACAGAAAATTGTGCTCACTGTTACTGAAGGGCAGATAGAATATGAATGGAGACATCTGCTTGGTAAACTGAAAATAAGAGATGAGAAGTTATATAAGCAACTGAAGAAGATTAATAATTGTGATGTTCATCCGATTTTCCGTGTGGTTAAGGGGCCGGTTGAAGATTGGGAAATTCTATGATTATAAAACAAAGAGAGTCGTAGTATTACAACGACTCTCTTCATACAAATCAAAAGTATATAATAGATCCCTTTCCGGGAGAGAATGGTTATTGGTAAGGAATTATTTTTTTTACAAACCACAACGCTTCTTCTTTTTCCATTTTGTCTGTCACCAGCAACTCTTCGCTGATGTGATGCATCACCTTGCTGTCTTTAATTTCTTTTTGTAAATGATATTTGGATTCAGCAGGACCAAAGATCAAAATGCGGTGTGCCTTTTCCAGCTTTGCAATTATTGATCTGCAAAAGTTTTTTATATTGTCGTTACTTCTTACGTGGATTCGTTTTTTATCGTTCGCATTTTTATCAGTGTTTCCATCAATAGATTCTTCATGTATCACATTATTCAGCGCAATAATAAAAGAACGTTTATGATCTATATAGATGCCGTAATTCATAAAGTCTTTTCTTGTTTTCATCTTTTTTATTTTAGGTTATATGAATCTCTCGTTTACATGGTAAAGATGCCATGATCTCTTCCTTGTCGTGTTATACGATTATTTAAATAAGTTACATTATTTACACATCGGGGAAACACAGGCACTTTGGACAGAATTATTTTTTATTCTTTTCCTTCAATAATTCTTTTTTTGCCTTATTCATAAAAATTGCTTCCTTCCTGTCGAGTGGTGGGAATGTCGGGTTCATCTCATCCAGTTTCTCGCGAACGATCTTGCCAATAAGCAAGTGTGCATACCATTTCTGATCTGCTGGAATTACGTACCATGGCGCATCCTTTGTGTGCGTATGTTTAAGTGCATCTTTATATGCGTCCTGGTATTTATCCCAATATTGTCGTTCTGTAATATCTGCTGCAGAAAACTTCCAGTGCTTGTCTTTATTTTGTACGCGATCTAAAAAACGTTCGCATTGTTCTTCTTTTGAAATGTGTAGAAAGAATTTAATGATATGTGTTCCGGTTTGTGTAATGATCTTTTCAAACTCATTGATCTGCTGATAGCGTTCTTCCCAGAATTTTTTATCCACTTGGTCTATCTTATTTATTCCCGGAATTCTTTCTGCAAGTACAATTTCCGGATGCACTTTTGATATCAATACATTTTCATAATGAGACCGGTTAAAAATTCCAATCTGCCCCTGTTCAGGAAAATAGAGATAGTGGCGCCATAAATAATCATGTTTTAATTCCTGGTCATTAGGATGCTTAAAACTGTGCAATACGACACCTTGCGGGTTTATTCCGCCTACAAGATATTTAATCACCCCGTCCTTGCCTGAACTATCCATGCCCTGGAGAATAATAAGTAACGACTGCGTATTTTCAGCATATAATTTATATTGCAGATCAGCAAGTTTCTCCGTAGTTTCTACCATCATTTCGCTTAATACAAGCTGTTCCGGTTTTTTATATTTGGATGAGGTTTTAAATTTAGAAAAATTAAAATCTTTTCCGGATTTAACTTTGTAATCGTTGGTGTGTAGCTTCATTTGTTTGAAATTATTTTAGGGACAGGAAGAACCTGTTCAATATCCTGTAATAAAGATGTCGAAATATTTTTATTTATTATTTACGTCGGCGTCATTTTCTTCCAGATCATTGTGATTATCTCCGCCGATACTGTAGTAGTTATTTTCTTCATCTTCTGCGCCGATCATTTCGTTTTCATCATCTAATTCCGCACCAGGCACATCGAGATCTTCTCCTGATTCATCTTCCTTCCAGTCTTTTTCATTCCACTGATCGGGATTCTTGTTTATCTCTTTTTTTTCTAAAAGATCTTCGGGATCCAGATCAGGAATTTCCTTTGCCTGGTTATAGATATCTTCTGATGCAGGATAATCAAAATTTTCAAGCTCATCCTGTGATTTTTTTGGATTCGTTTTCATAAAATTTAATTTAATTGTATATAAAAGGAACACGGCGGACCATATGAAGTACTTTTTAAACCTTCCGCCGGTGTTCCATAATTTGTATAATCTTTCAAGTATTTTAGTTTAAGTGAAATGCCAATGTGCATGATTTTTTTTAAGGATATCCTTTACCTCCTGAAGAACCATAAATTTGTCCGGTTGCATAACTTGCATCGCTCGCTGCCAGCTGCACATAAATCGAGGCTAATTCCGCAGGCTGACCAGGTCTTCCCAGCGGAGTGTCGCCGCCAAACTTCACTAATTTTTCCTGCGTTGCTCCTCCGCTTACTTGCAACGGCGTCCAGATGGGACCGGGTGCTACACCATTTACGCGTATACCTTTTGGTGCTAATTGTTTTGCAAGTGATTTTACATAATTCATTGTTGCAGCCTTCGTTTGTGCATAGTCGTACAAATCTCCCGAAGGATCATAAGCCTGCTCAGATGCTGTTCCGATAATTACGGAACCCGGCTTTAAATGGGGAAGAGCGGCTTTAATGATCCAGAAAGGCGCATAGATATTTGTTTTCATCGTAGCATCAAATTCTTCTGTAGAGATATCAAGAATTGATGAATGCGTTTGTTGCCGCGCTGCATTATTCACTACGATATCCAAACCGCCGAGACTACTTATTGCATCATCAACTAATTTTTTACAAAAACTTTCATCCCGAAGATCGCCGGGAATTGCAACCGCTTTTCTTCCTGCTGCTTTGATCAGGTCAACCACTTCTTTTGCATCAGGTTCTTCTGTTGGAAAATAATTTATCGCAACATCTGCGCCTTCACGTGCATAAGCAATTGCCGCTGCGCGACCCATTCCCGAATCGCCTCCGGTAATTAATGCTTTGCGACCTGCTAAACGACCTGAACCTTTATACGTTTTTTCGCCATGATCAGGTCTTGGATCCATTTTACTTGCCAAACCTGGCCACGGTTGTTTCTGGCTGGGAAATGGTGGCTTTGGATATTTTTCTTTTGGGTCTTCCAAGCCAACTGGCGGAGTCTGTGATTCAGGTTTAGAAACTCCAATTGCAGGCGACATTGCCAGTGTTGCCAAGCCTGCACCGAAATATTTCAGTACATTTCTTCTTCCAATTTTATTCGCTTCATTCATAGTTGCAAACGTTGTTTTTAATTTTGTATGATCAGCATAAAAAGGAACAAAGCGAGAGCAGAAATAAATACAATTTTCAAAACCAACTTCGCCTTGTTCTTTTATTATTTATTATACAAGCATGCTGTTACACTCATTTTCACATTGCCTGCATGCTTCGGCGCATAAGATACAATGTGCATCTGCATGCATCTCACATTCCTGTGCACATGCACCGCAAGACTCAGCGCATTCCCGTATTAAACCGGAATCTATATTTGAGTTGTTAGATGCCTCTGCAATAAATTTCTCACATTCATCAGCACAGGCGCGGCATAGGCGCTCACATTCTGTTCGCCCTTCCATCCTGCAATGTTCCGCACATATTGCACACTGACTCGCGCATTTTGTGCAAAGTGCTATGCATTTATTCAAATGCTCTTTGTCCATTATATTACTTTGTTTCGGGTGTGTTTTTAGGAGGAAGCTTATTAATTATACTTCCATTTTTTCCTACACGCTGACCGTTGGTTAATTTTGTTTCTTTTCCATCCTTGGTTTTAACCGTACCATCCGTCATTAAAACTGTACCGTTATCGAACGTTACATCCTTTGTAATAGCTGAGGACTTACCGCTTTCAAGATGCACTACTTTCCCATTTCTATATACATACGCTTCATGCGAAGTGGTAGAACCCGGATTCATTTTACCGGTAGAGCTTGTATTGCTTTTTCCTGTAGTACCAGCCGATGTTTTTCCTGTAGAACCTCCGTACGAACCATTATTTGAACCGGATTTATTCGTTCCCATAGAATGGTTGGAATTGCCGGTGCCTTTATTCATTGATCCGTTAGTTCCATTCATAGAACCATTTGTTCCATTCATTGAGCCGCTGTTTCCTGTGTTTCGATTTGTACCGTTCATATTCGAACCGCTGTTTCCATTCATATTTTTGGTCGGACTGTTTGTCCCGCTATAATTCTGGTTGCCGATATTATTGCCGGAAGTATTTGTATTCACACCACTTCCGGTACCATTGGTTCCGCTTGTCCCGGTATTAATTTGTCCTGTATTACTTACACCGGTTGGTGTGTTTGATCCTGCATTCCCGCCGTTCGTTCCAGTTGTTCCGTTAGTGCCCTGCGTTCCGATAAAGGAGCTATCCCATGTACGCGAGGTTTGTGCAAATGCAGTTATTCCTGCCGCAATTGCCACTGTTAAAAAAAACTTTTTCATTTGTATTAGATTTAGTGTTTAAAAAAAAATTGATGCGATCAATTACTTAATCATGTATCAAATATCAATACGTTTTGAAGAATGTATGTTATAGAATTTGTTCATTAACTTATATCATTCACATCTAATAATACATATAACCAAGGGCTTAGGAAATTACTTCAATAAAAAAATCCCGTCTTATGTGAGGCGGGATTAAAAGTGAAAAGAGTTTAGTATCGAATTTTATAATTCATAAGGTAAAACTATCTTTTAATAGTTTACCGTCCTGGCTGAATAGTAAACTCTTTTTACTATCACTTTTAGCTATTATAACACGGTATTGTGTTATCATGCCAGGTAAAAAAAGAATATATGCCTGTTTAATATTCCATTGTGAAAAATCAGATTTGGATAAATTACTTTTTATAGCAGCAGGTAAAGCGTCGATCTGTATATCTCTTTGTGATATTTTCCAATCACCGTTGTTATTGAATTTTGCTTCATACCTATCTCCGTCGGCATTAAACGCCACTTTATATTCGTTGCCCTGATTATTCCATTGTACGTTTTGCGCAGTAGGATATTTTGTACTAAATGCAGTTGAAACTAACGGTGGTAATTTAACGCCTTGACCAAAAAGGATACTTCCTGTAAACAGAATAAGAACAGTCAATTTATTTTTTAAATGCATAATTAAAGTTACATGTTAATTATAATGTTGTTGTTATACTGAAAGGGATATTTATTATATAATTTCCCTTTCTTCTATAAAAAGACCGGTTTTCACCGGTCTTTCGTTGTCTTAAAAGAATTGATCACTTCATTACGATATCTGTGTTGTTAGATAAGTTTATCTCTTCGCTTTCCTTCGAAAAGATAACATGATTAAAATTTTGTCCCAGAACGAGATCATGGTCTAAAAAGAAATAATCTACATTTACAGCGTAATTAATAGTGTTATAAGATATTTTTATTTTCTCTCCTACGGTTTTCCACTGACCCGTAAGTACTTTTATAATTTCTCCCTTATCATTTATAAATTCATGCCTGAATTTATGATTAGGTTCGAAAATAAAAGACTCTGAATGAGTTTGTAAATTTTTTGAGTTCAATACGAATTGGAAATCATTTTTTATGCTTTGGTTTTTGTATTTCCATGTTCCGATTATTGGGTTGGTTCTTTCATTGTTTTTTGTTGCCCTCATGTAACTTATGTTTGCAAAGAAGGCTAGTAGTAAAATTAGCGTTTTCATAGGGTAAAATTTAGAAGTTAAAGAACTATTGTAAAGTTGTACTTTATATGATACCACTGCATTACATTTTTTAATTTTAAGTTTACATGTATCACACGTTATCGAAAACTACTATGTAACTTATCGGAAATGCTAATAAATAAAGGGAGAGAGATGATGTTGATATAAAAAAGTACAAAAAAAATGATCTGCAGAACAGATCATTTTTTTGTTTAATGTGTTTTTTCGTATCTCCGGAGAATTACTTTGAGTGATTCAAGATAATCCTTTAAGTGTTTAATTTTGACTTCCGGTGCTAATGTATTAGGAACAGTGATCGGTACTTCATGAAGCGTTTCATATACTTCCGGATGAAGTTGTTTTATTTGTTCCGTAATCTGTAAGATGTCGCTGTTTAGCTGTTCTTCCGTTTGCATAAATGATGGTTTAATTCATATAAAGTTCGGCATACCTTATTAAAAATAATTATATAAACAGGCGAAAAAATTACAACATTCACACGTTATAATTTCATGGAGAAATTATCTTTCAATAATTTTCCTACAGCATTATATAAGAGGCTTTTTTTATTCTGTTCGTCTTTTGCAATAATTACCTGGTATTTTTTTACATAAGGATAGATCAATTCATAAACTGATTTGATATTCCAGCTTGCATATTCACCGCTTAATAATTGATTTCTTACCAGGTCAGGTAATGAAGCTAGAGTTATTTCCTTCTCTGCCTTTTTCCATTCTCCGCTCTTATTAAATTCCGTCTCATACTTATAGCCGTCCAATTCAAAATTTGCTATAAAAGCATTCGGCTCTTCTTTCCATGAAATATTTTTTGCGCCCGGGTATTTCGCATCAAACGTATATGATAAATATTTAGGAATATTCTCACCTTTTATGCTTTGTGTAAAAGAGATCAATGCTATAAATAGCATGAGGAAGTAACTGTTTTTCATAACCGTATTATTGTAGATTAATAATACTGTAAATATGGACCGTATTTTAATAACAGCCATTATATTAAGGTTAAAAAAAGTTACAATATTTACATTACTGAGGTTTAGTCTTTTTAGGCTTCTCAGGCTCTGTTTTTTCGATCTCTACAGAATAAGAATAAGGAATGATTTTTCTTCTGTGAAAAAGCAGGTATGACTTTGTAAACTCTGCACCGAAATAGAGGATAATGGCGGAGTAATATACCCATGCGAGAATCAATATTACTGACCCTGCTGCGCCATACGTGGAAGCAACTTTAGAACTTCCTAAGTATGCTCCTATAGCAAATTTACCAATCATAAATAAAACAGCAGTAATTGATGCGCCTATCAGCGAATCTTTCCATCCGATCTTTCCATCGGGAAGTGATTTAAAAATGATGGCGAAGAGTAGGGTGATGATTAAAAATACGATCGCTACATTTATAACGTAAAATACATAAACAGTAACATCAGGAAAGCGTGTCATGATCCTGTTGCTGAGCAGATCCAGCAAAGTATTAATCATTAAACTCACCAGCAATAAAAATGCAACCGAACCGATCATAGAAAAGGACATTAACCTGTTCTTTAGAAATTTTACCAGTCCTTGCTTTGGCTTTGCTTTTAATCCCCAGATATAATTCAGAGAGCTTTGCAATTCACTAAACACACCTGATGCACCAATAAGAAGAAGAATAATTCCGATAATTGAAGCAAGTGTATTGCTTCCCGAGATCGTTACATTTTTTAAGATCTCCTGTATTTGTTTTGCAGCATCATTTCCGACAAAACCATTTATTTGCTTAAAAACCTGACCTCTCACGGCTTCATCACCAAAAAATATTCCGCAAATAGAAATGATAATGATCAGCAAGGGTGGGAGCGCAAATGTTGTATAATAGGAGAGCGATGCACTTAATCTCAATACGTCATCATCCATAAAGGCATTGAACGTTTTTTTTAAAATCGTCCATGCATTTTTGCTGACCACTTTTAATTTCATAATGGTTGGTTCAATTCACTATTTTGTTCCTGCAGGTTTTACTCCGCCATAATTTGCAGGGTTAGGTGCAGGTTTTACGGGCGTCGCTGTTCTGTTCACAGGTGTTCCGGTAGCCGCCGGTGCAGGCTTCACACCACCATAATTTGCAGGATTCGGTGAAGTTTTCACAGGCGCTGCTGTTCTGTTCACAGGTGTTCCGGTAGCCGCCGGTGCAGGTTTCACACCACCATAATTTGCAGGATTTGGCGCAGGCTTAACTGTCGTTGTGGTTCTGGTAACTGTCGCAGGTCTTGTGCCGCCATACCGGTTAGGATTATAGTGTTTTTTTGATTTCGTTTTATATTTGTTAGAATGATAAGTTTTTGTACCACCATAATTAGCAGGGTTCGGTTTTTTCGCTTTTGCTTCATCATCATCTTTTTCTTTATTTTCCCTTCCAGCTTTTGATCGCATTCCACCATAATTAGCAGGGTTATGTGCCAATGCTTTTATTGAAAAAAGTATACAGATCATTAGTATAACCGATGCTCCAAAGATTTTTATTGTTTTCATTTTTTTATTTATTTATTCAAGTTTATAATAATCATTTTATTTTCCGGGTCCTCCGGGTCTTGCTCCGCCATAGTTAGCGGGGTTTGGTGCTCTTTGCTGCGGTTGCGGCGCAGGTGCCCTGTTTACCGGTGCAGGTGACGGTGACGGTGACGGTCGTGACCCACCATAATTAGAGGGCGCCGGTTCCCGTTGCGGTGCGGGTTCCCTGATCACAGGCGTCTGTTCAGTTCTCTTCACAGGCGCCGGTTGTCTTGTAACTGGTGCCGGTTGTGAGATCACCGGGGCAGGTCTTGTTCCACCATAATTTGCAGGGTTAGGACTTTGACTCGGTTGAGTTCTGGTTCCGCTGTTTCCATTTGTATTTGTTCCGCCGGGTGTTGCCCCGCCATAATTCCTTGGGTTAGGAGAAGATTTTGGCTGAGTTCTTGTGCCAGGATTTGTATTTGTATTTGTTCCGCCCGGTTTTGTTCCACCGTAATTTGCGGGATTAGGAGAAGTTTTTGGGGGAGTCTTAATTGCACTCGCCGGTTTTACGCCACCATAATTTGCAGGGTTTGGTTTTGCATCACCGGTTTTGTCAACACGCGGACGATAGATATTCCATTTACCATTACTCATCAGTTGACCCGGTTTATCACGTTCATAAATTGTAACCGGTGTAAAATTTCTGCCTGTTACGTGGCGAACTTCAACAACATTCGGTCCATTGTATCGCGTCGAATTTCTATAGATCGTCTGGTTGTTTGTAGCATAATAACGGTACATGTCTTGTCTTCCGAAATAAGTATTTCTTACAAACCTGCAGCGGTAATAATCATCGATGTCAGATCTTACACCCATCGGTTCCCAACCATAATAACCGGGAGAGTTTCTCCAGGTCACCCATGCCGGTCCCCATTCTGTATCAGGGATCCAGAACCATCCGTATAATGGATCATAATCCCATCGGCCATAGTGAAATGGCGCCCAACCCCATACATAATTGGAGTACCATGACCATCCTGCATCTGTATACACCCAATTACCATTTGTTCCGTAAGGAAAAAAATTCGGTCCAGCATCAGGTATCCATACGTATCCGTAATCCGGGTATGTAATCCACTGTCCGTATGGACCGAGCTGATCATAAAATACCTGCATGCTTACAGATTGTGCTGAAGCTTTTTGCGGCAATAGCCATGACGATGCAGTTAATGCAATCACAAGGCTTATCATTTTAATATATGTTCTCATTGCTGTTTTTTTATTTTGATGAATGTTCCCTCGTGGGAATAATAAATAGCGGGATGTCTGAATCTTTTAAAACTTTTTCCGCTACACTTCCGATTAAAATCTTTTCGAGTCCGCGCCGGCTGTGTGAACCCATTACAATAATATCTGCATGTACTTCTTTTGCAGTTTCTAAAATTGATGATGCAAAATCACCTTCCTTTACTATAGTATCAATGGTTTCCTCTTTGAGATGCTGTTTCGTTTTATCCAGGAAACTCTGTGCAGCAGCTGTTATTTTACTGTTGTCCGTTACCTGCATAATATCTGAAGGATTTAAACCTGTATAACCCATAATAGGAGAGTACATGGAAGAATAATAAGTAGCGTCAACAATTACGTGTAACAAAACTGCTTCGGCTTTCATCGCTTTGGCGAGCTTCAATCCGGTTTCCGCGATCTTTTGAGCGCTGGGATTATAATCTAGTGCGATAAGTATTTTTTTCATAAGATGAAATTAATAAAACCGTTTTTTTGAAAATCCGGTAATACAAAATTGTCATAATAGTGACTATGCAAATTTGATACCGTTTAAAAGGATAAGTGTTATATAACTCATAAAAAGAGTTACATGATTCACACTAACCATATAAAAGAATGTTAAATAGAAGGAGTTACGACTATAATAAAAAGGTTTTAGTAATTACAGCGGAACAGTGATAATTATTCTACAGTCTTTTCCGGTTCGATCTCTACTTTAACGGCTTCAATTTCTACCGCATATTCATTTGGAATAATTTTTTCTCCGTGTGCATGTGCATACACCTTTGTAAGTTCTGCACCGAAATAAAGAATATTCGCAGAGTAATATACCCATACTAAGATCACGATGAGAGAACCGGCAGCACCGTATACAGAAGCCAGGGAGGAATGACCAATGTATGCGCTTATCGCAAATTTACCAAGCATAAAAAGAAGAGAAGTGACCGAAGAGCCAATGATCGCATCCTTCCAGGAAATTTTCCCATCGGGAAGCGTTTTAAAAATCAATGTAAATAATAGTGTGACGAGAGCAAACAAAATAATGTGATTGAGATAAAATAAATATACAGCAATATGCGGAAAATGTGCAACCAGACGATTACTGATCAGGTCGAATAAAGTATTGACCATTAAACTCACCAGCAATAAAAAACCGAGACAGCCCACCATGGAAAACGACAGGATCCTGTTCTCTATGAATTTGAGAAACCTTCTTTTTGGTTTTGCATCCAGTCGCCATATAAAATTTATAGAGCTCTGCATCTCTGAGAAAACCCCGGTGGCTCCAATCAACAGCATAACTACTCCAAGCAGATTTGCAAAGAAGTTACTGTGAGACAGCGTTACATTTTTCAATGTATTTTGTATTTGGAGGGCGGCATCATTGCCCACGAATTTATTGATCTGTCCAAAAATTTCACCGCGAATGGCATCGGCACCGAAAAATATTCCGCATGTGGAAATGATCACGATCAGCAGTGGCGGCAAGGAAAAGATCGTATAATAGGAGAGGGAAGCGCTTAATTTTATTCCATTATCGTCAATGTATTCACTTATGGTTTCAGATAGAATTGACCAAATATTTTTCATCAATATTTTCATAAGAAATGCATTTCTGACTCAAAGGTAAGTTCCAAAGATAAGAAGTTATGGAGTATTATAAGTAAGTAACTATCCTGCTGTCCTGTTATTTTTTGTACCTGCGACGGGCACTTGTAATTTATGGATATGCTTATGGGTTTTCTCGATTTCCGGTAGCGGTTCTTCCTCTTCCATAATTCTTTCCCTTTCCCGTTTTGTACTTTGTTTCTTTTTCGGCGGAAGTTCAGGGATAATTTTTTCTTCCTTATTTATTACAGGCTTTACTGTTTGTTTTTTTGTGATATCCGTTTTCATTTTATTGTTTTTGAAGTGAACAATTAAAAAGCGACCTTATTATAAAACTCCATAGGTAAATAAATGTTCTTTGTCTTTCATTCAACATTCATCATTTATTCTTCAGTTTGTTTCAAGAATCTTTAACAGCAATTCCTCTTCAGGAGACAATCCCGCTATTCCCGCTTCTGACTCGTTTAATTGTTCCAGGTATTTACCAAGTTTTTTTTCTTCATATAATTTCACCACGATGGGATGGACATAATATTTTTTACAAACCGTTCTTGTATTGCCCAGCTGTTTGGCGACCATATCATATACAGCAACGATTTTCCGGTTCTTTTCCGTTTCTGATTCAAAATTTTCAACTTCTTTAAAACCTAAAATTGCCTGTACAGTGCCAGCCCATGTACGGAAATCTTTTGCAGTAAAATCGCCGCTTGAAATAGTACGAATATATTCATTCACCATACCGGATTCCACATTATGCACGGCTCCGTTTTCATCGAGGTAGGTAAATAATTCTTTACCGGGAATTTCTTTGCATCCTTTTACAATGTTTGCCAGGCGCCGGCTTCTAAGGTCGATCTGGTGTTGCACTCCTTTTTTACCTTTAAAGGTGAAGACGATCTTCGTTCCATTTACTTGTACGTGGCGGTTCTTCATTGTCGAAAGTCCAAAAGAACCGTAAAGCTTTTCATAAAAAGAATTTCCTATCCTGATCTTGGTTCGTTCCAGTAAACTCACTACAGCGGCTAAAACTTTTTCGCGGGGAAAGCCGGAAAGCGATAAATGTTTTTCCAACTGCTTACGCATCACCGGCAACTGTTTTCCGAATTCGAGCAGCCTGTAAAATTTAGTGTGGTTTCGTACCGTATTCCATGACGGATGATAACGGTATTGTTTTCTTCCCAGCTTATCAGTTCCCGTTACCTGAAGGTGACCATTCTCTAATTTGCATATCCATACATTTTCCCAGGCAGGCGGAATCACCAGTTTTTTTATACGCGCCAGCTGATCTTTATCAGTTAATTTCTGATCTCCCTCCATATAATAAAAAGATGCTCCATCACGTAGTCGCACAAAACCTTCGTCCTGATCGCTGACATATACGAGGTTAACTGCCTTTGCAGATTTTGCAGGATCTTTAATTCCTGCACGGAGTGTGCGCTTATTTACACTGATCTCACCTTCCAGAACCATCTCATAATTTATTCAAAGATCTGTTGAATAATATCATCTCTTGTTATACGACTCTATTAAAGAATTATATCATTTACACTTAATTTTCACTACCCGGAAAAGAGGATGTACATATTTATTAAACATACTGTGAACTAAATCCTATTCCTGGTGTTTCTATTATATTCCCCCTAAAAACTACAGTTTCACAAAATATTGTGGCGGTTTATTACGAATTGTTCTATATTTAAGTGATTAAGTCATCCTCCAACTCGACTAAATACGTTCATAACATTATGAACAGCCGTAAATAATAAAACATCGTTGTTTTATTTTTCTAAACAATAATTAATTCTTCATGAGGATGAGACATACTATTCATGAAAGTATAACGGGTATTCAAAAAAAGATGATCACTTCCGGTGAATCAGCGGCGATCTTTGAAAGGATCTCTGATGGATTTTTGATGTTGGATAAAAAATTCCGTTATACATACGCGAACAGGCAGGTAGCAAGAATGACCGGGCGCGACGTGGAATCTCTCATTGGAAAATGCTTATGGGAAGTATTTCCCGATATCCAGGATACTTCAACTTTCAAAGCTATTCAAAAGGCTATGAAGGAAAATCGTTACGTCACAAATACTGAATATTATGCGCCTTTGAAGATCTGGCAGGAAAATCATATTTATCCAACTTCCAGTGGGCTGTCTATACTTATCCGCGATTTAACTGCAACCCGTAAGGCACGACAGGAAATAAACGATTCGGAAAAAAAACATAAAGATCTTTTTGATCACAACCCATTGCCGTTGTGGATATATGACCTGGATACTTGCCGGTTCCTCGAAGTAAACCATGCTGCTATAAAGCATTACGGATATTCACGAAAGGAGTTTTTAAATATGACTTTGTATGACATCAGGTCCAGGAACAATTCGAATAAGCTTAAGGAGTATTTTAAAGGGGATTACTATCACGAGACAAAAGTATGGGAACATATAAAAAAGAACGGGGAAACAATTTTTGTTGAAATTCATTCACACCCTATAAAATATAATGACCATAGCGCAAGGCTCGTTTCTATAAACGATATCACTTTCAAGAAAAAATTTGAAGACGCGCTGCAAACAAGTGAACAGCGGTACAGACGAATTGTAGAAACTGCGCAGGAAGGTATATGGACAATAGATGAAAATAACCAAACGAATTTCGTCAATAAAAAAATATGCGAGATGCTTGAATATCCTTCGGATCAAATTATGGGAGAGAGCTTTCATAATTTTATGGATGCACAAGGCAAACGAATTGCTTCTGCTTTTTTAGTCAAAGGGAAAAAAGAACAGAATTACAGGTTCGATTTCCGGTTTATATCAAAAAAAGGAAATGTGATATGGACCTCTATTGCAACGAATCCTATTATTGACGACAAAGGCAAATACAAGGGCAGTCTGGCAATGATCACAGATATTACGGAAAGAAAAAAAGTAGAATTGGAATTACTCCAGCTGAATGATCAGCTTCATCATCTCAATTCACATTTGCAAACCATCCGCGAAGAAGAGCGGACTAATATTGCCCGTGAAATTCATGATGAACTCGGTCAGCAGTTAACAGGAATAAAAATTCAGATCGGTCGGTTAAAAAAAGCAAAATCAGATCAGCCTGAAATTATAGAAAAATCAAATCATATGATCGGTATGGTGGATAATGCAATACGTACCGTTAGAAAAATAGTAACTGAATTACGACCGGGCATATTGGATGACCTGGGACTTGAAGCAGCCATTGAATGGCAGGCAAAAGAATTTACGGAACGGTTCGGGATCACGTGTGTAGTAAAAGCAAATCTTACGCACGAAAATTTTTCTAAAGAAATTAAAACAGCTGTGTTCAGGATATTCCAGGAATCTTTAACGAATGTGGCGCGGCATGCCAATGCGACGCACGTAGATGTCTGGCTTTATGAAAGTAAAAAGAACCTGTTACTTGAAGTAACGGATAATGGGAGAGGAATAACTCAGGAACAAATAAATAACAGTGTTTCATTCGGTATACTCGGGATGAAAGAAAGAGCTGCAATATTGAAAGGTGATTTTTTTATTGAGGAATGTCCGGAAGGCGGAACTTGTGTAATCTTAAAAATACCTTTGCCATGATGAAGATTTTAATTGCAGACGACCATGCTGTTGTACGAAAAGGATTAGCCGGTGTGTTAAACGAAGCATTGCTGGAAGCAGAAATTTATGAAGCTATAGATGGCATAGACGCCATTGAAAAGATCCGTAATGATTTCTGGGATCTTATCCTGCTTGATATTTCTATGCCGGGAAGAAACGGGATAGAAACTTTAAAGCAATTGCGTGCAGAAGGAATTAAAACGCCTATTTTAATATTGAGTATGCATCCGGAAAATCAATATGCCATTCGTGTTTTAAAAGCAGGGGCATCAGGGTTTCTGAATAAAGACAGTGCAACGGAAGAACTGATCACTGCAGTACACAAAGTATTGTCAGGAAGAAAATATGTATCGGCATCTATCGCGGAAAAATTAGCGGAGTGCATGGACGACAGCGGAGGCAAGGCTTCACATGAGTTGTTGTCTGACAGGGAAATGCAGGTACTGCAATTAATTGCCTCCGGTAAAACTATATCGGATATCGCTTCTGAAATTTCGCTAAGCGTAAATACAATAAGTACCTATCGCACGCGTATTCTCGAAAAACTTGCGCTTCACAATAGCGCAGAGCTTACAAGGTATGCCATGGATAACGGTTTAGTATGAGGCTTTGTAGTTGTGTTACTACAAGAGACCATCATATTCATTACAAAACTTTCACACTTCCAACTATTTTATTTGCTTTATCCCTGGTCTATCTTTGCAATAGAAATTCCGGAAGATAAAATTGCTGGAAACATAAATCCCCTTCTTGATTACCCCAACAAAAACAGCGCTGTCTCACAGCGCTGTTTTATTTTTTAGTCGTCCGACTTATTAGATCTCAATCAAGTTGCTGATGAATGTAATTTGGCGGGATGGGCGGCTTTTTTGCCGCCATCTCGCCTTGAATCTGCTCATCCTGAACTTGATTTAGGATCTAAAATCTATATTTATGAAAAGTGATTCTGCAGTCGTGCGACCGCTAAGTAAGATAAGCGCAGGAAGCGATCAGTACGACTTAAGTGAGAGTATTGAATTGCTTCGTAGATCATTGTAGTGGTTCATACTACACATGCTTGTTATTAAACTACATTTCTTTCACATTTTCTACTATTTTTTACGGGCATTTAGCACTTTATCTTTGCAATGCAATTAAATACTAAACATCATTAAAAACAACTGACATGACCAAGTTAAGAAAAATCATCAGAGACATTGTTCGACAGCAATTCGAGTTACAGCAACTGCAACCGCAAATGATACCGGTTAAACGCAACGGTGAAAAATTAAACACACCCGTCAATTCCCGAAAGACATTTCCAAAAAACTTCTAGAAAAATACCCCCACTACCCTTCACAGGAACATGATCATCCTTAAGTAAGGGAACATGAAAACCCATCAAACTCCTTACTTATTTTTTTTACTGAACAACACAACGGTGTTGTTCAGTTTTTTTTCTTCATTAATGACCGATGTAATATGCAAAAAATAATAAATTGTAGTATAAACCACTACACCATTTTCACAGTATACCCTATTTTTTACCACGCAACGTTGCATTATATTGCATAACCCCCACATGACTTAACTGCAGGCTTAACTGCAGGTTAAACCATCACCAAAAGTTGAATAATGAAGATATTAATCGCAGACGACCATGACATCGTAAGGAAGGAACTAACAGGCTTGCTACAGGAAGAATTTTTTTCTGCGGAGATCCATGAAGTAACTAACGGTACAGATGCTATCGATATGGTGAGAAAAAATACGTGGGATCTTATACTTTTGGATATCTCCATGCCATTTAAGAATGGAATTGATACGCTTAAACAAATCCGTGCGGAAGGAATAACTACCCCGGTATTGATTGTCAGCATGCAGCCATCAGAACAGTATGCGTTGCGGCTGTTAAATGCAGGCGCTTCCGGTTACCTGAATAAAGAGAGTATTACCGATGCATTGATTGCTGCCGTTCACCGCGTGCTATCCGGACGTAAATACATTTCACAGGCGCATTAGGATTAATAAATTCTGTATCTTACATAGTTCGCTTTTTTACAAAGAGAAATACTTTGTCTGCAATTGGCGCGTTTATTGTATATAGTATCGTGAATGATATTTAAATGAGCACAAAAAGAACATTTTTACTGGTAGATGACGATGCCGATGACCGGGATCTGTTTTGCGATGCATTAGACGGAATATTAACGTGCGACTGTTACACCGCTATTAACGGTGAAGATGCACTTGATCTCATGCGCAACCAGCTCAGGGAATTACCGGAAATTATTTTTCTCGATCTTTCTTTACCGCGCATGAATGGCTGGGATTTTCTCCGTACCGTGAAAGAAGATGAAACGTTTAAACATATACCTGTTATTATATATTCGGGCTCTTCCAGTGATGACGACAGGGAATATAGTTTAAACCTCGGTGCCATTCATTATATAACAAAGCCCTCTGATTTTAATGAGCTTCGGAACAGGCTGGCAGCCGTACTTGCCTGAATTGTAGTACTAACAACCACATCAATTTATTAAAATATACTTATTTTTAGCGAGGATATACGATAAATAAAAGTCGTATATTAGTACTACTGACGCTACTTTTTATTTTAATTTATTTTTAATCGATCCATGAAGAAAAAGGATATTTATTATATTGTCTTGGCTGATGATGATGCAGATGATCGTGAATTGTTTCGCGAAGCATTGAATGAAACCCATAAGACAAACTTTAAAACTGCAAAGGATGGTTTATCGTTGATGCAGTTACTCAAAGATAGTAAGGAATTGCCTGATGCGATTTTCCTGGATCTGAACATGCCGCGCATGGACGGACATGCATGTTTGAAAGAAATAAAAAAAGATAAAAAACTTCACGATATACCTGTGGTAATTTATTCCACTTCAAAAAGCCCGCAATATATTGAAGAAACATATAAAGACGGAGCAAGCTTATATATTACCAAGCCGGATTCTTTTACAAAACTTAAGAAAGTAATGGAAAAGGTCTTTTCCCTCGATTGCGATCATTATGTTCCGCAGCCTCCGAAAAATGAATTTGTGCTGGCTGTGTAACATACTCCACTAATCCAAACATTCGTGATATTCTCCATTGATGTGTAGTATAAATTACTACATACCTTTCATAATTTACTCTATTCTTCTGTAGTTACGGTTAGTATACCTTTGATTAATAATTAACAGTATTAATTTCTAAAAATGGATCATACACAAAAAAATGAAAAGGTCAGAACTTCGAAGTTATCACGCAGTCCTAATATCATATTTTCTTATTTTAAAGAGTATTTAACCCGCTATGAAGATTTCAATACTGACGAAATGAATGGACTTGATAAATATTGGAGTGTAAAGGTCATAAACAAGAGCAATTATTTTTTTAAGGAAGGCGACAATATAGACACTTTTGGTTTCATCATCAGGGGAGCTATGAAATTGATCAGCACTTACAAAGATAAAGATGTAGTAACTGCTTTATTAACGGAAGGAAGTTCCTGCAACATGAAAAAAGATTTTAATCCGGGATTTGTATCTGCTGAAAATGCTTTCTGTATAGAACACACCATTCTCGTAACAATTAAGCATCAGAACATATCAAAACTGATAACTCAATATCCGGTGTTTTCACATTTCTTTTCAGAACAAAATGAAAAGACCGGAATATTTTTACAGGAACGCTTGCGCGCTTTCCAGGTAATGTCAGCAAAAGAACGATATGATGAATTCTTTATTCATCATCATGAATTATTAAACCGTTTCAATTTGCAGAATATTGCCAGTTACTTAGGCATGAAAGGCGAAACACTGAGCCGGATTAGGAGCGCATCATTTAAAAAAGCCAGTTAGTAAAAATATTTTTTAAACGTATAAACCCACAGTCATGAAAACGAAAATCCTCATCTTAAGCATGTTTTTTTTATTTTCCGGAAAAATGAAAGCCGAAAATGATCTTCTTACACTAAATACAGAAGTTTTAAAAAGAAACATACCTGATATATCCAGATCAGCGGAAGACCAAAAATTTAGTATTGTTTCTTTTATAGAACATGGTACTAATAATACATCCCGAGTAAAAATCAATTGTGCAGATGATCAATTGTTGAAAATAAGAGTATTTAATATGAATGGAGAAATGGCACGCGAAGAATCCTATTTATTGCATGGTGGAGAGTCAGATTTTCAATTTGATTTTAATAATCTTCCAAGTGGTCATTACATGGTCCAGTTTTATACAAAGGATGGCAGTGCTGTCCGTAGATTTATAAAAATGTAATTCAAATGTTTTAAAACCATAGAACTTCTGAGCTGACCATATTGGTCAGCTTTTTATATATTATTTCTATTTATTAAGGTTCTTTATGATATTATATGACTATTGTCACACTCTGCCCATTTAATAAGGCTTACCTTGGTGTTGAAGCATTTTCAAAAATCATTTGGTTTCAGGTGCAATAGAAATTTCCGGTATGAATACCGGCAAGTAATATTTAAACCGATACAAAAACTAAAACCCCAATCATGAACGAAAAATTGCGAATACTTATCCTTGAAGATGAAGCATCTGATGCGGACATTATAAAGTGGGAATTGGAAAAAGGCAAAATTCAATTTGAATCTTTAGTTGTTGAAACCAGGACTGAATTTGAGATAGCGTTAGGCGAATTTCAACCGAATATTATTCTTTCAGACCATTCTCTTCCGGCTTTTAACTCTCTCGAAGCATTGAAACTGGTGAGAAAGATGGAAGTTAAAATTCCCTTTATACTCACTACAGGAAATGTTTCAGAAGAATATGCAGTAGAAGTTATGCGTTCAGGTGCGGATGATTATATTCTGAAAGACAGGCTGCAGCGTTTGCCATCTGCCATAAAAAATGTTTTGGAAAAATACCGCTTGGCACATGAGAAAAGCATAGCGGAACAAAGAACGAGGGAAAGAGATGCGAATCTTCATGCTATCATTAATAATACAAACGATGTTCTCTTTTCTGTGGATCGAAGTCATCACCTGCTTTGCTTTAATAAAGTATATTCAGATACTGTCTTTGCAATTACCGGGGTAAGAATAAATGAAGGAGATACCTTTTTTATCTGGGAATCCAATGATACAATTTTAAAAGAATGGGGGCAGTATATTAAAAGAGGATTGGATGGAGAGCAATTTGTAACAGAAACCTCCTACGTGTTCAAAGATAAGGTCTTCTTTTATGAAATAGCTATAAACCCTATCCGCAAAGAAAATGAAGTAATTGGGGTCGGCTGTTTTTCAAGAGATATTACCGAAAGAAAAAATGCGCAACAACAGCAAGCCTTATTATCATCCATTATTAATTCATCAGATGATGCAATTATAAGCAAAACCTTAGATGGTATCATCACATCCTGGAACAAAGGCGCACAAATACTTTTTGGCTATACGGAAAAAGAAACAATGGGTCAACATATTTCTCTGATCATTCCGGCTGACCGGGTAAATGAAGAGGGGGAGATCATTCAAAAAATTAAAAACGGGGGACATGTAAGCCATTATGAAACGGTAAGAAAAAGAAAAGACAATAGTTTGATCCAGGTATCGCTGACAGTTTCCCCTATTATAGGAAAGACAGGAATTATTACCGGCGCATCAAAGATCACCAGGGATATTACCAATCAAAAGGAAGCTGAAGAAAAGCTGAAAAACAGTGAAGAAAGATTTCGTGCACTTATGGAGAATAATTACGACGGGATAACATTAAGAGATGAAAATTTTTCCATCGTATACAGGAACCCTGCTGCCATTACTATGCTGGGATATACAGAAAAAGAAAGTATAAGCAGATCCTTACTGGCTACTGCACATCCCGATGATATGATAAGCATTAACACTGCCTTGCAGGCAGTGATGCATAACATAGGAAAGCCTGTTCCGATCACTTTCCGAACGAGGCACAAAGACGGACATTATATCTGGATGGAAGGAGTAATGACAAACATGCTTCATGATAAAAGCGTAAAAGCGATTGTTTCTAATTTCAGGGATATTACCGAGGCAAGGATGTCTGACCGGGCATTGCAAAAAAGTGAAGAACGTTACAGGCAAATTGTAGAAACCGCTCAGGAGGGTATCTGGACGGTGGATGAACAGAACATCACTACATTCGTAAACAAGAAATTATTCGAAATACTCGGATACACACCGGAAGAAATGCTCGGTAAGCCGGCTTTTGATTTCATGGGTGATGAAGCGAATAAACTCGTAACCTCTTACATTGAAAGATGGATACAAGGGATAAGAGAGAATTATGAATTCAGCTATATCACTAAAAACGGGAAAAAAATATGGATCAATGTATCAGCCAATCCGATATTAAATTATGAAGGTAAATACAAAGGAGCGCTGGCAATGGTGACCGACATCACACACAGGAAAGAGATGGAAAAGGAACTGGAAAAGACCCTGTATAATTTCAACATGCTTATTTCCAATATCAATGAAGGATTTTTCTCCATTGATGTAGCTGATAATTTCAAGCCCCTTATCATTTCAAATACATTTGCTGAAATGTATGGATATCCTGCCGCTGATTTTTATAATAATTCTAACCTTTGGTTTGAACACATCCATGAGGACGACAAGAAGAAAACACAGGAAAATCTCCGGCTTCTTCACAATGGACAAAGTAACTACCATGAACACCGCATTATAAGAAAGGATAAAAGTATTATGTGGGTATCAGGAAATGTAACGCCTACATTAAATGCAGATGGAATTCTTATCCGCCTTGATGGCGTTATTTCTGATATTACAGAGCGCAAAACAGCAGAAGATAAATTAAAAAAGAGTGAAGCAGCATTGTCGGAAGCGCAGCGTGTAGCAAAATATGGCAACTGGAATTTTGATGTTATTTCAGATGATCTTACCTGGTCAGAGGAACTTTACAATGTATTCGGTACCGATAAGGATGTATTCATTGAAACCCATAAATCTTTTCTTCATTTAGTGGACGAGGAAGACCGTGATTTTGCGCGTCAAACCAGCCTTCATACGCAAAAGACCGGACAGCCATTCGATATCAATTATCATATTACGACGCCGCAGGGAGAAAAGCGCATCATCCATGAACTCGGGTATGCTGAATGCGATAAGGAAGGCAAGGTTATTCGTTTATACGGCACGGCACAGGATATTACGGATCGTAAAAAAGCGGAAACCGAACTACTTGCACTCAACGAACAATTCCGGAATCTTTCCGCGCATTTGCAAACCGTACGCGAAGAAGAACGCACCAATATCGCACGTGAAGTTCATGATGAATTAGGACAACAATTGACCAGCCTGAAAATGGATATCGCCTCATTGAAAATTAAGTATGAAAAAGAATTACCGGATATTGGAAGCAAGACAGGATCTATGATAGAGATGGTGAATGAAGCCATCAGTACTGTCAGAAAAATAGTGATCGCCTTACGTCCCGGAATCCTTGATGATCTCGGACTGGAAGCTGCGATAGAATGGCAGGCGAAAGATTTTGAACAGCGCACAGGAATACCATGTGTTTTTACAACATCTATTGACAGTGACCGAAAAGATTTTTCACCCCAGGTTAATATCACAGTATTCAGAATTTTCCAGGAGTCACTGACCAACGTGATGCGTCATGCAAATGCTACTCAGGTTATTGCAACCCTTGAAGAAAATAATAGTACGCTCATGATGGAAATTACGGACAATGGAGTTGGCATTAGTGATGAAAGAAAAAATAACAAAACATCGTTCGGATTGCTGGGTATGAAGGAGAGGGCAGCCATGTTACATGGTGAGCTCAAAGTATTTAAAATGCCCGTGCAGGGGACTAAGGTAAATTTAAAAATTCCACTATGAAAATATTAATAGCAGATGATCACGCGATCGTAAGGAAAGGTGTTATAGAATTATTGCGGAAAGAATTTCCAGGCGCGGAGATATGTGAAATTTCCGATGGCGCTGAAGCTATAAATAAAGCCAGGGACAACACGTGGGATATTATATTGATGGATATTTCCATGCCGGGAAGAAGCGGAATAGAAGCGCTTAAACAGATACGGGCGGACGGTGTAAAAACGCCTGTCCTGATGTTGAGCATGCAGCCCGAAGACCAGTATGCCATCCGTGTATTAAAAGCAGGAGCTTCCGGCTATGTGAATAAGGATTGTGCCACGGCGGAATTGATCGCAGCTGTACATAAAGTATTAGCAGGTCGCAAATATATTTCCCCTGCAGTGAGTGAAAAATTAGCTGTATCCATAAATGATACCGGAAAGACAGGACATGAATTACTTTCAGACAGGGAAATGCAGGTACTTGAACTAATCGCTAACGGAAAAACTCTTTCGGAAATCGGTAACGAGATCTCTCTAAGCGTAAATACGATCAGTACTTACCGAGCCCGTATCCTTGTAAAACTGGAACTTCATAACAACGGAGAACTTACCCGTTATGCGCTGGATAACAATTTGGTCTGATTTTGTAGTTAGAATGACTACACGATTTTGATCATTTGCTCTATTTACATTATTCCGGTAAATATGTTTCTTTACCTGCAGAACATTCCCCTTGATTTTATTATAGAACTATCTTAAACTTACTTCTAATTATGAAGATTTTAATTGCGGATGATCATGCTATCGTAAGACAGGGAGTAATGGAATTGCTGCGAACTGAATTTGTTTCTACGGAAATACATGAGGCATCACACGGGGGAGAAGCGCTGGATAAGATAAAGGATGGAATCTGGGATATAATATTGCTTGATATTTCCATGCCTGTAAAGAACGGAATAGAAACGCTGAAACAATTGCGTGCTAAAGGAATAAAAGCACCCGTATTGATGCTGAGCATGCAGCCCGAAGATCAATATGCACTCCGCGCGTTAAAAGCCGGGGCATCCGGGTTTGTAAATAAAGCAAGCGCTACTGATGAATTGATCTCTGCCGTACATGTGGTCCTTTCAGGAAGAAAATATATATCCGCCGGATTGACTAAGCGATTGGGTATTGTTCATGATGCTTCCGGAAGTTTTTCTCATGAAGATCTTTCTGACCGTGAAATGCAAGTGCTTCAATTGATTGCATCCGGTAAAACAGTTACGGAAATTGCTGTTGAAGTTTCACTTGGAATAACCACTATCAGTACCTACCGCGCACATATACTGGAAAAGCTTCAACTCACTACAAATGCTGAGCTTGTTCGCTATGCTGTAAGCAATGGTTTAGTTTAAGGAATTCAACAAAATTATTGTGGAGGTTGATTTACGATCATCCAGTATAACCCCAGATTAGAAATAGCTTTCTGAAACTCATCAAATTCAACAGGTTTTACGACATAGCTGTTAACACCCAATTCATAGCATTTATGTATATCAGGATCTTCTTTGGAGGAAGTGAGTACAACAACCGGAATTCTTTTGGTTCGCTCATCCGTACGTATTTTCTGCAGCACTTCAATACCATTTACTTTTGGCATTTTTAAATCGAGTAGGATAACCCTGGGTTTATCTTCTATTTTTCTGCCCGTGAATTCTCCTTCTGCAAAAATGAAATCCAATGCAGCCGCCCCGTCTTTAACATGCAAGAGCTTGTTGGCTAAATTACTTTTTTTCAATGCGAGTATAGTCATTTCTGCATCACTGGCATTATCTTCTACTAATAAAATATCTACGTCGTGGTTCATAATAGTATTATTTATTCAAGGTGAAATAAAATGTAGCTCCTTCGTTTACTTTGCCTTCTCCCCATACCCTGCCGCCGTGTTTGGATATGATCCGGTGCACCAATGCCAGACCGACTCCCGTTCCCTCAAACTCTTCATTCGAATGCAGGCGCTGAAACACACCAAAGAGTTTGTCGGCATAGCGCATATCAAAACCAGCTCCGTTATCTTTTATATAGTAAATGATTTCGTTATCTTTTATTTCAGAGCCAATCTCAATGATCGCTGTTTCTTTGATGCTCGAATATTTAACAGCATTTGAAAGTAAGTTTACCCAAACTTGTTTTATAGCTATGTTATCGGCTTGAGCAGGTGGTAGTGGACTAATATGAAAATCAATTGTACGATCACCTAATTCATTTTTTAATTCACTGCACAAACCGGTGACTAGTTCATTCATCCGGACATCCACCTTTACCAATTCTCTTCGTCCTATCCGTGAAAAAGTGAGAAGGTCATCGATAAGCTCTCCCATTCTTTTTGCATTTTTAAGAATGTTATTCATTAACCGGTCAGCTTCAACATCCAGTTGAGTTTCATATTTCTCTTTAAACATCTGTGTATAGCCGTTTATAGCACGAAGAGGAGCACGCAAATCATGTGACACGGAGTAGGAAAAAGATTCCAATTCTTCATTTGCAGTTTTTAATTGTTCTTCTGCCATCTTAAGATCTTCGTTTGCAATGACTAATTCAGATGCGCGTTTTTCTTTCTCTTCGTTTTGAAACGCAAGTTCTTCGTTTGCAATGATCAGCTCCTCTGCACGTTTTTCCTTCTCTTCGTTTTGAAAAGCAAGCTCTTTATTGGCAATGATCAGTTCCTCTGCACGTTTTTCCTTCTCTTCGTTTTGAAAAGCAAGTTCTTTGTTTGCAATGATCAGTTCCTCTGCACGTTTTTCTTTCTCTTCGTTTTGAAAAGCAAGTTCTTTGTTTGCAATGGTCAGTTCCTCTGCACGTTTTTCCTTCTCTTCGTTTTGAAAAGCAAGTTCTTTGTTTGCAATGATCAGTTCCTCTGCGCGTTTTTCCTTCTCTTCATTTTGAAAAGCAAGTTCTTTGTTTGCAATGATCAGTTCCTCTGCGCGTTTTTCTTTCTCTTTGTTTTGAAAAGCAAGTTCTTTGTTTGCGTGAATAAGTTCCGCTTCAGAATTTTTTCGGGAAGTAATATCACGGGTAATATTGGAAGCGCCTATAATGCATCCTGCACTGTCTTTAAGAGGCGATACTGTGATGGAGACATAAAATTGTTTGCCGTTTTTTTTATTACGTGCTGTTTCATAGTGATCGATAATTTCGTTATTGCGGATTCTCTCCAGGATCTTTGTTTCCTCATTGATATATTCAATTGGAATGATCAAAGAAATATGTTTCCCTATAACTTCTTCTGCATTGTATCCAAACATTTTTTCACTGCCTTTATTCCAGCTTTTTATAATTCCATCAAGTGATTTGCTGATGATGGCATCATCCGAGCATTCCACTATAGAAGCAAGATGAGCGAGGTACTCTTCCTTTTCATTATTTTTACCGGCAAGCTCTTTGTCAGTAATTACTAAATTATTCGATTTGTTTATTAGATCCATCATCTGTTCCGGTAAGGGTTATAATTCAGTGCAGGCGTCTACAAGATATACTTAATAAACAACAACTGCTAATACTATTCCGGCTGAACACCGCTTCTTTCTCGCTTTACTAAATGCGTAACTGATAAGTTTAATGTAAAAGTGCCTGTCAGATTCAGATACTCAATTTGTAGTTGAAAGAGTTACATGTTTTTCATGGTTTATTCTATATCAGTTTCCATACAACGTGTATAAATTTGTATAACATAAAATAACAGCAAGACAGTATACTATAGAAACGAATATATAGAAATGGAAATGTCGGAACATAAAAACCCCTTTTACCTCTACACATTTTCTAATTAAGCCAGATAACGATTATCTGGCTTTTTTTTATACTTGAAAGGTTGGTTATGTAGTATAATTGACTACATGCTTTTCATAAAGTCATCTATATTTTATTAGTGATTTGCATCTTATCTTGCAATAGGAAATCCCAACTTCCTAAACCCTTTTAACGATAATTTTAAACCCTAAACTCATTGCCATGAAAGCTTCAATTTCAAAACCCGTTTTTTTATTTGTTGGGATCATTTTCCTGTTCTCTTTTTTTACTTTTAATGTTCACGCGGAATCACTTTCTTTAGAAGGCATCTCACTAAAGGGGTGTATTGAAGAAAATAACGACGCGCTGAGCTGGACTGTTTCTTCTGCAGATGAAATTGAATATTTTATTATTAGGCGTAGTGAAGATGCTGTATTATTTGAAGATATCGCCAGTATAAAGCCTATGGAATGCAATGATAAGAAGACTCGCGATAACTTTGTTTACACCAATAGCCATGATAATTCAGTTGAAAACGTTTACTATAAGGTTCAGGTGGTTTTACGTAATAAACGACTGCTAGAGTCAGCAGTTATCCGTGTAAGAACTTTAACCGTGCCCCCTGATTTATTAATTATAGGCATAAGTAATAATTATAACCAGGTTACTTTAAAATTTGAATCTCCAAAAGATGGTGTAATAAATTTAAATATTGTTGATATTAACGGAGCTGTAATTCAATCGGAAACAATTAATGCATTGGAAGGAGCAAATAGTTTTGATCTTACATTGAGACAAATCACTAACGGATTATTGATATTTAATATAAATGATTTGAAAGGACAATGCATTAAGAAATACATGTTTTCTTCAATGCAGTAATAAGATATTAGTTCTACTGCCTCAGTTACTGTATAGGAAATTAAAGAAGAAGATCACACCCTATATTCCTGATTTTATACAATATAAAAATCCACCGCAATATTTTATAAGTGGTATGATAAACACCTTGTTGAAAAATGCAAATTTACCAGACTTACCAAAAGCGTATCTTTATTGGTAATTTCTTTTCAATTAGGTTTAAAGTATGCTGTAAACTCAGATGAATCTCGATCCGCGCACTATAGTATTTATTATCATCCTCAGTACGGTTTTGATGAGCGCCAGTATGCTGTCTGTATGGAAGGTTTATTTTTCCAGGATTATTGGTGTTCGACATTGGGCAGTAGCAGTTTTTTTGCAATCTATCGGGTGGGCATTCTATGCCTTCAGAGGATATATTCCTGACTTTCTATCTATAGTAGCAGCAAATACCTTAATAATATTGTCAGTCGCCATGTTTTTTAATGTTTTGGCAAGATTCCTTTTTATAAAGATCAGTGCATTGGTAGCTTATATCCCTGTAGTGTCGAGTGTGATCTTCCTCTCATATTTTACATACGTGGTTCCTGACATTGTCGCGAGAATTATAATTCAATCTGCAAATGGATGTGTATTGATGCTCGCGTGCTGTTATGTAATATTATCTCAAAAAGACAGACCAACCAGTCATTCTTTTACTGCTGCTATCTTCGGATTATCCGGGATCGTGTTGATTGCAAGGATAATTGCCTATCCGCTTGCATTTTTTACACCGGCAGAATCGATATTTGCCCATAACATTATGCAGGATATTTCTTATGTATCATTTTATGTAACAGCTGTGATGCTCACTTTCGGATTTATACTGATGAGCAATGACCGGTATATCATTGAAAATAACAAAACAGAGGGATTGCTTTTAAAAAGTGAAGAGCGTTACCGCAATATTGTGGAAACCTCACAGGAAGGGATATGGCTGGTTGATGCAGATTATAGAACTGTTTTCGTAAATAAAAAAATGACGGAGATACTGGGATACAGTATGGAAGAAATGTTAAGCTTGGATGGTTTTCATTTTATGGATGAAACCGATATGAATCTTGCGGTGGAATCCAGGCAAAGAAGAATGAGCGGCATTTCTGAAATTATGGAAAGACGTTTAAAAACTAAAACAGGTAAACTTATCTGGGCTTCAATTTCTGCAACTCCTATCATGCTAAACGAGGGAAAATTTTCGGGAAGTTTAGCAATGGTCACAGATATTACAGATCGCTTCCAGGCTTCTGAAAAACTAAAGCACAATGAAAAACAACTTAAGGAAGCACAAAAGATCGCGCACATTGGAAATTACAGTTATGATTTTATAACAAGGTTATGGAAATGTTCTGAAGTAGTGGATGAAATGTCGGGGTTAACGCGGGAAGAGATCCCTGATTTTGATAACTGGGTTGCGCTGATGGCTCCCGAATTTAAACAGCAATATTTAAAAGAGCTCGAAGATACGATCATTCATGCTAAGCCAAATTTCGGGCATTACCAGGATTATAAGATACTTCGTGCGCATACCGGTGAGGAGCGATGGATCTCTATTACCGGTGAAATAGAATATGATACTTCAGGCAACCCTATAAGTTTATTCGGTACTTTACAGGATGTTACCGGAAGAAAAATGGAAGAAAAGCAATTACAGGAACTCAACATACAGCTTCGCAATCTTTCTTCTCATTTACAAACAGTCCGCGAAGAAGAACGTATGCATATCGCAAGAGAAATTCACGACGAGCTTGGACAGCAGCTCACTGTTTTAAAAATGGACATCTTCTCTTTGAAAAATAAAATGAATGCAGATTCACCGCTGATGCAGAAGAAAATAAATCACATGATCGAAATGGTAGATACTGCAATTCAAACGCTGAAAAGAATAGCTACAGAGCTTCGCCCGGGGATACTTGATCATCTTGGTCTTGTTGCTGCATTGGAATGGAATGCAAAAGAATTTCAAAAAAGATCCGGTATCCGCTGCAATTTTAATTCGGGCGCTGTTTCAGAGAATTTTTCTACGCAGATCAATACTACAGTATTCAGGATATTCCAGGAGTCACTCACTAATGTTGCACGACATTCAAAAGCTAACCTTGTAGAAGCAAAGCTTTATGAAAAGGAAAGTATGCTAATACTGGAGGTAAATGATAATGGTGTAGGTATTCGTGATTCAAACAAAAAAACTTCGTGGGGATTATTGGGTATGAAAGAAAGAGCAATAATTTTACACGGAGATTTTTCTATTAAAGAATTAGAGGAAGGAGGAACAAACGTAACATTAAAAATCCCTTTGTCATGTTAAAGATATTAATTGCAGATGACCACGCCATTGTAAGAAAAGGATTGATCGGATTATTGCGGGAAGCATTTTTCTCTGCGGAAATTCACGAAGTTTCCGACGGCATAGATGCAATAGAAAAAGTGCGCAAAGATAAATGGGATCTAATTTTACTGGATATTTCCATCCCCGGAAAAAACGGTATCGAAGTACTCAAGCAGCTTAGAACGGAAGGTGTAAAAACACCGATACTTATTCTAAGTATATTTCCCGAAGATCAATATGCTATTCGTGTATTGAAAGCAGGCGCTTCCGGCTTTGTCAATAAGGATTGTGCAACGGAAGGATTGATCGAAGCTGTACATAAAGTGCTCTCCGGGCGTAAGTATGTATCTGCGGCGATTGCTCAAAAACTGGCAGAGACGATGAACGACAACGGTTCAAAACTCACACATGAACAACTTTCAGACCGTGAAATGCAGGTGCTCCAGTTAATCGCTTCCGGTAAGACGGTGTCGGATATTGCAGAACTTATATCACTGAGTATAAATACGATAAGCACTTATCGTGCGCGCCTGCTCGAGAAATTATCACTTCACAATAATGCGGAACTTACCCGTTACGCTTTCGATAACGGGCTGATTTAATTTGTAGTAGTAACAACCACAAGAGATTCATTGTTACTACTACTTTGCCCTTTTCACAACTGGTTTATCTTGGATAAAGATTCCCTAAGTATGCTGAACCCGATTTTCCTTAACAACTTAACACCAAGTAGATGCCAGGAGTAGCCTTTCAATATAAGGTGTATTCCTCTGCAAAGAAGATCCCGGATAAGGAAGTGTACGCCAGCTTTATCAATTATCTAAATACTTTCAAATATTTCCAGTCACACGATCTGGATGGATTACACAGATATTGGAATGTAAAAAAGATCAAGAAAAATGAATTCTTTTATAAGGAAGATGAGGTCATTCAAAATTGCGGTTTGATCATCCAGGGCGGAATTAAAATTTACAGGAAACTCGACTCAGGAAATCACGTGTTTGCTCTTCTGACAGAAAGCTTTTTTTGTACAATGAAAAAAACGATGAAGAATAATGCGTCGAAATTTAATGCGATGTGTGTTGAACCTACAATACTGGTGACGATTACTCCTGAGAGGATGGAGCAATTAAGTATCGATCGCCCCGCGTTTCTTCATTTTTTTAATCATCAGAACGAAAAAAGTCTTTTGTATTTACAACAGCGGCTTACTTCCTTCCAGGTAATGACAGCTAGGGAACGTTATGAAGATCTGTTAACGAATTATCCCGAGATATTATCCCGGTTTTCCGTACAGGATGTTGCAGGTTTTCTCGGAATGCAGGCGGAAACCCTCAGCCGCATCAGGAATACAGCTTCCCGACTGGTCAGCTAATAAAGTGTGAATAATATAATGTTATTCTATCTTTCTGTAAAAGCATAGAAAAATTTTCTCTCACTTTTGTTTCATGACAAATTTACTT
>JAQBNI010000064.1 GCA_028288625.1 Bacteroidota bacterium
TGGTTACTTTTTTTGACTAAGAAAAAAAGTGACAAAAGATTTTGATTAATAACTGATGAATTAATCAGAACCATTGAGTCTAACCATAGAAAGATTTCTTATCTTACTTTCTTACTATGGACAATAACGACATCCTCAAAAAACTCCGCGTCGCATTACACCTGCGCGACGATGAAATTGTAGACATTCTGAAACTCGTCGACTTCAAAGTAACGCGAAGCGAACTCGGTGCATTCTTTAGAAAAGAAGACGATCCGCGATACAAAGAATGCGGCGACCAGATATTAAGAAATTTTCTGAATGGCTTGGTCATTCATATGCGTGGAAAGAGAGAGGAGAAATAATTTTGAATTTTAAATTCTAAATTTTGAATGATTACTGCTTCACTCTACCACCGGTTATTATCCCTTAATCCCCTAAAGGAGAAACAGCATGTGATTTTATGAAAAGATAAATTTTGGATTTAAATGCTATCCGTTAAGAATGCGTACAACCACAATAGATTTAGAGTTGAATGGTAGATGAAGATTTGGCAATGCAAGAAGCGTGGGATGGCAAAACGGCGAGCTAGCGTTGCTATAGCGTGGACGCATCGTTTTGCCTTGTCTTTTTTGGTTACTTTTTTTGACTAAGAAAAAAAGTGACAAAAGATCATTGAAAAACTGCCGATGCATACAGTTCAAAATTGAATGATTCAGGAATGTTTTTTATTTCTTAACCAACACAACACCTCCATCTTTGTTATTCATAAAAGCCTGCCATGAAAATAATATTCATCATCATTTGCCTGTTCGCTTGCCTTAGCTGCAAAGTACAGCAAAATGCTTCAACTGCGTTGAATGTCCACGGTGATATGCGCGATACGATGATCGCCGGAGGAAAAGATACGCTCGAACTTTCCGCGTTCCTGGTAGATTATCTCGGTGAGTATACAAACGGTAAGGTGATATCAGCGAAAGAACAGAAACTGTATTACCGGGAAATAAACGGTGGAAAGAGCAGCCTCCTCAACAGGGTGGGAAAGGATGTTTTCCATTTGGAAAACAGCGAAGCAACGATCCGCTTTTTCCGGAATAATTTTAACCAGGTGATGTCGTTCCGGATCGTATGGCTCGGCGGTAGAAAAGAATTCTGCGAACGCAAAGGTCCGGTGTATATTTCTCAATGATGATTTATAATCTACCGTCATCCCCAGCTTGACTGGGGATCTCATCGACTTAGCAGTATGCTGATGGTAAACCCTAAATGGTTGGTGCAATTCTCTTTTGACACTATACTTAATATCATGAGATCCCCGCGTGCGCGAGGATGACAGTAGTAGTAAGTGCGAGGATGCGATAGTTGTATGTGAAGATGGCTTCGCTTCACTATATTTGTTCAGTAAAACTTTATCACCTGTCAACTCCTGCCAAAAAATTATACGCGAAACTAAAAAATGGTTTCCATGCTGCACTTAGCGGATTTCTAAACAGTACAACTGTAAAAAAATTCGCGGCAAAATACCCGCGTGCATATAAAATATTTATTGACAGATTTTCTTTAGATGAATTCACCGGTCTCCCGCTTACATTTTTATTATTATCGTTCTTCGCAAACGGTTTTGTATTGAGCGAACTCGTAAATAGCTTTAAACACAGCGCCGGTATAGTGCTGCTCGACAATTCATTTACGCAGTGGATGTACAGTCTTCGTGTGGAGTGGCTGGCGCAGGCATTTTACTGGTTTTCCAAACTCGGTTCTTTCGGCGGCGTGGTAACGATGGCAGTGATCAGTGTGATTGCGATGTGGATGCGCGATAAAAAAATATTTATTGTACCTGTGCTGATCTCGCTGCTTGGTTCCGATCTGACCATGTCGATGGCGAAGAAATATTTTCATCGCGTGCGACCCGAAGATTTCTGGTACTACCACGAAGTAGATTTTTCTTTCCCGAGCGGACATGCAACAATCTCTGTTGCATTCTACGGCGCATTATTTTATGCATTAATTCGCACGCGGAGAAAATACGCATCGAAATTCCGTTGGATGATCGCGGCGGTGATGTTCATCGGGTTGCTCGGCTTCAGCCGGCTATACCTGTGTGTACATTATTTGAGCGATGTGATAGCCGGTTATTCCCTCGGATTGTTGTGGCTGCTGTTGGGAATCAGTATTGCCGAGTGGCGAATGCATAAGAAGAAGGTGAAAGGTGTAAGTAATAAGGTGTAAGTAGTTCACAGTTCACGGATCACCAGTTCACGGATCACAGTTTACCGATGCGGCGAATATCTTCTTAATCTCCGCATAATATGCGGTGAATAATTTGCAAATGCGGTGAATAAAGCTTATATTTACCGCATAGAATGCGGAGAATATCAAAATACATTTACGAATATAAAGACTGGACGTCTTTTTCATGGGATCATGACGCCGTTCATCTCCGTCTGGGAAAAGTGCGCAATCTCCAGGGAAGGTTATACGGAAAAATGGAAGCCTTAGGTTTTCCATTAAGGAAAGAAGCGATGCTCGAAACCTTAACGCTGGATGTTTTGAAATCTTCAGAAATAGAAGGAGAAATATTAAACCCGGAACAGGTGAGATCTTCTGTGGCAAGACGACTGGGCATGGATATATCCGGGCTGGTTGCGTCGGACAGGCATGTAGACGGCGTGGTAGATATGATGCTCGACGCCACACAGCATTACAAGAAACCGTTAACGGCAGAGCGGTTATGGCAATGGCATGCGGCATTGTTCCCGACCGGAAGAAGCGGCATGTATAAAATAACGGTAGGAAAATGGCGAACCGATGAAACCGGTCCGATGCAGGTGGTCTCCGGCGCGCTGGGAAAAGAAACCGTGCATTATGAAGCGCCCGCTGCAATAAAGCTGAAAAAAGAAATGCAGCAGTTTTTAAAATGGTTCAACGGCGAAGAAAAACACGACCCGGTGATAAAAGCAGCCATAGCGCATTTCCGGTTTGTAACCATACACCCGTTTGACGATGGGAACGGAAGGATCGCGCGCGCCATTGCAGATATGCAGCTCGCACGTGCAGACGGCAGTACGCAAAGATTTTACAGTATGTCGGCGCGCATAAGAAAGGAAAGAAAAATGTATTACGGGATACTGGAAAAAACACAAAAGGGAACACCCGATATCACGGAATGGATGAAGTGGTTCCTTGATTGCCTGGAGCATGCGCTGCAGGTTACGGAAACAACATTGGAAAATGTGCTGAAGAAGGCTGCATTTTGGGAAAAGCATGCACACGCGGTGATGAGCGAGCGGCAGCGCAAGATGGTGAATAAGCTATGGGATGGCTTTGAAGGAAAACTCACTTCTTCCAAATGGGCGGCGATGACAAAAACTTCCCCAGACACTGCATTGCGCGATATACAGGACCTGCTGCAAAAAAATATATTGCGCAAGGAAGCTGCCGGCGGAAGAAGTACGAATTATGAATTGAAGATGTAGGAAGGTGTAAGTAGTCAGTAGGAAGGTGTAAGTAGTTCACAGTTCACGGATCACAGTGCACCGCACTATCTGCAATGAGTACCGTCATTGCGAGGAGCGTTTCGCTGCCGAAGGCAGCAGCGACGTGGCAATCCCGATTTGTTTCGCACTCATGAGGTACACAAGCTTTACCGCTTTATAGTAAAGTGCAAACTACTAACTGTCATCCGCAAATTCTCTCCACTGTCATCTCGAACCACCGTGAGCAATGACGATTAAAGGTATTTAGTTATCGGCGTGAGAGATCTTGCCTTTTTTTAAATAACATGTGTAGAAATTAATCCGTGTAATCTACCGCTATCAAATTTCATTTCATTCCCCTAATCAACTGTCCCTTTTATTGTACACTGTCATTTCCCCCTTATTAAGGGGGATAAAGGGGATGTGCTCAATTTATTACTACTGATCTTACCACCACTGTCATCCCTGAACTTGCTTCAGAATCTAAAATGACTACTTCATTGGTGTGTAGCTTTGAGTTACATCTTATTAGTTTTTTTGTATTTTGGGTTTCCAGTATGAATAATAATTAAATGCAGGGAAAACAGCTTAGAAAATTAGAAGCGGAGCTTTGGCGGGCAGCCGATCAGTTACGTGCAAACAGTAAACTAACAGCTTCCGAATATTCCATGCCCGTACTCGGGTTAATATTTTTACGACATGCTTATAACCGTTTTCAGAAAGTAAAAATAGAAGTGGAGAAAACCTTGATTACGCATCCTCAACGTGGCAAACGTGCTTTGACTAAAAAGGATTTTGAAGAACAGAATTCCATGTTCCTGCCCGACAAAGCGCAGTTCGATTACTTAGTAGCATTGCCTGAAAGCGCAGACATCGGCGAAGCTATTGATAATGCCATGAAGCTGATCGAGGATGAATACGACAACCTCAAAGGGGTACTGCCTAAAAACTTTTCCATTTTCAGCAAGGACCTGCTGCGGGAACTGCTTCGGATTTTTAATAAAGAAGTATTGCAAAAAGCGGAAGGTGATTTGTTTGGAAAGATCTACGAATACTTTCTCAACAAATTTGCCATGACCGGTGCGCAGGAAGGCGGTGAATTTTTTACACCGATGAGTTTGGTGAACACTATTGTAAATGTCATTGAACCGGATCACGGTATTGTCTTTGATCCTGCGTGCGGAAGTGCAGGTATGTTTGTACAAACAGGATATTTTATAGAAAGTGAAGGGTTGAAGCCTGCAGAAAAAGTTACGTTTTATGGTCAGGAAAAAGCCGACCTCAATACTAAGCTCGCAAAAATGAACCTCGCCGTTCACGGGCTGGAAGGAAACATACAGGAAGGCAATACTTTTTACGAAGACAAACACGAGTTGGTAGGAGGAGCTGATTTTGTAATGGCAAATCCGCCGTTTAATGTGGATGGCGTCGACAAAGGTAAGGATGCTGTAAAAAAAGACCCGCGTCTGTTATTTACGGAAGATAAAAACGGGACTAAGATTCGATTGCTGCCAAAGAACGATAATGCCAATTACCTTTGGATACAATACTTTTACGGATACCTCAAACCTACAGGAAGGGCGGGCTTTGTAATGGCTTCTTCTGCAAGCGATGCCGGACACAGTGAAAAAGAGATCCGCGAAAAGCTGGTGAAGACCGGCGCCGTGGATGTGATGATGGCGATCGGCAATAACTTTTTTTATACGCGCTCGCTGCCTTGCACGTTATGGTTTTTTGACAGGGCGAAGGAGCAGGACAAAAAGAAAAAAGATAAAGTACTGATGCTCGATGCGCGTAAGATCTACCGCAAAGTGACGAGCAAGGTAAATGACTTCAGCCCGGAACAATTACAAAACCTGATTTGCATTGTAAACCTCTACAGGTGCAATACTAAAAAGTTCGAAGATACTGTAAAAAGTTACCTGGAAACTTCAGCAGGATTAGCAAAAGAAACTGCTGATGTAACAAAGCAGTTACAAAAAAGTATTCAGATTACTTTGAAAACCATTGCACCCTTCTTTAAAAATTTAGAAGAAAATGCACAGTTTTTTTCTACACTTTCAGACTCTTATCTGGAAGAAGCGAAAGATATTTACGAACTGCAGGATAAATTAATTAATGCAGCCCAAAATATACAGGCAGATACTGAAGCACTGGAAAATATTTCGCACGAATGCAAGCATATCCGAAAACTCCAGGACAAGTATATAAAGCAATTGCTGGATGTAATAGCGAGTGTGGTAAAGGAATGCCAGTTAAATAAAAA
Organism: Bacteroidota bacterium; assembly: GCA_028288625.1. Taxonomy (GTDB): domain Bacteria; phylum Bacteroidota; class Bacteroidia; order Chitinophagales; family JADIYW01; genus JADJSS01. The sequence goes on from JAQBNI010000064.1 coordinate 5,722, forward strand.
CAAAGACTGGAAAGAACTGAACCTGAGAGAGCAACTTGACCAGCTGAAAGCCCTTCAGTTACAATTGAGCGGTAACCCCGAGGAAGAAGAACCCGGCTTGCTGCAGGATATAGAATATTTCTGGAAGCAGGCGCACTGGCTGATGAGCCGTTTCCCGGAAGGCGTTTATGCCGATGTGGAGGGCTTGTGCAAGGTAGTAAGCCAAAAAGAAATTGAAGCGAAGGAATGGAGTTTAAGCCCCGGAAGGTATGTGGGCATGGATGCCGCAACCGATGATGATTTTGATTACGAATTACGCTTACAGGAAATACATATAGAGCTGGAAGGACTGAATGAAGAAGCGATGGAGCTGGCAAATACTATTGCTGAGAATTATAAAGAGTTGATGATATGAAGTGGGAAAAAGCTTTACTAAAGGATTTAGTGATAATGAGGTATGGTAAAATGCCAAACAAGGAAGATATTGTTGATGAAGGATATCCTATTTATAGTGGATATAGAATCACAAGCTATCATAAAGAATATTTATACAAAGAGCCACAATTAATTGTTGTTGCTAGAGGTGTTGGTGGAACTGGTGATGTAAAAATTTCTCCTCCCTTCTGTTATCTCACAAACCTTTCTATTGCTTTACTGACAAATGATAGTATAGTAAATAGATATTTTTTAAAATATCGACTTTCGGTTCAAAACCTAAGAAGTTTAGATAGTGGTGCAGCTCAATCACAAATAACAATTGGTGCCTTAGAACAATTCGAAACTACAATACCATCCCTTCAATCTCAGTGCAAGATTGCATCTATTTTATTGGCATATGATAATTTGATAGAAAATAATTTGAAGCGAATAAAATTGTTAGAGGAGAAGGCTAGGATTGAATATTTAGCCATTCAAAAAAGTGAAAAATTAAATATTAAGAAATCTTTCGAAGTACTTCAATTTACTACAGGAAAGTTAAATTCAAATGCTGCTGTTAAGAATGGATTGTATCCTTTTTTTACTTGTGGACAAGAAATATTGAGAACGAATACTTTTTCATTAGATGAAGAAGTTGTTTTATTGGGGGGTAATAATGCAAGTGCTATTTATCCGGTATTCTATTACAAGGGAAAATTTGATGCTTATCAAAGGACATACATAATTAAACCGAAACCTAAGTTTGAGATATCATTTAAGTATTTGTATTTCTTTTGGGAAGACAAGCTTGATTATTTGAAAAATATATCAACAGGGGCGGCTACTAAATTTTTGACTTTAAAAATTCTCAATGACATTGACATTCCACTCCCAAATGAAAATGTAATGAAAGAGTTTGAAAATTTAACGGCACCAATTTTTAATTTAAAAGCAATTTTGTCAGAACAAAACACCAAACTCCGCGAGGCGCGTGATATTTTATTGCCGCGGTTAATGAGTGGGGTAATAGAGGTATAATATGAGTGTCATGAAAAGTAAGAAAGAATATACGAAGGTGGAAGCAGAAGAAATTATTTCAATGATCCAAGAAAAATTAAAATCAGATGCAGTTAAACAGAAGGGAATCAGGGCGAAGATCCGTTCCCGTGGCTTTTGGGCAAGTGAATTTGGTTTCCGGGACGGTTATACTGTTCAGGATTTTTTAAGTGTTATAAAGGTTGGTGATAATAAGCTTCCGATATCTACCCCTTTTAAAAATAAGGCTGTAAAAGTTTCTGTTGAAAAGAGAACCGCTAACTTTTCGAGAATGCAAAGTGACGAATGTTATATCCTTGATTTATGCGATGAAGTGCTTAAACAAAAAGCAATCAGGCAACATAGATTTGATTTCTTAAAAGGTGATACTGGTGTAAGATTACCAGTGGATGCATATTATCCGCCTCTCAACCTAGTTATTGAATACAGGGAAAAACAGCATACCGAAGAAGTTAAGTTTTTTGACAAAAGAATAACAGTAAGCGGCATGACGCGTGGTGAACAAAGAAAGCGTTATGATCAAATACGTCGCGATATATTACCACAGTATGGAATAAAGTTAATTGAACTCGGTTATGATGATTTTGAATATTCGAGAAGTAAGAAGCTGATAAGAAATGAAACCAATGACATTGCAAGAATAGCTAAGGTCTTGAAAGGCAATAAATCAATTGGAAAATAGATTCATTATGACAATAAAATTATTCCTTAAACAATTAAAAGACAGTCTGGAAAATTTAGTTCCTGGAACAAAGATAGGCTCCTATGTTTTTATTGGGATTAATAAAAAGGATGCATTTGGTTCTCCGGGCGGAAGATGGGATCCTAAACAATTTCCTTCTTGTGAATTTCAAGACGGGAACAAAAGATATTTATTAAGAGTAGTTCCAAAATTAGATAAGATTGTAATCGAAGCTTTACACTTACATACAATGCTAATCAACTATAAGGTAAATCAAGATAATTTTATAGAAGAGAAAGGTAAATTTCGACTATTAGAGAATTATAAAATGACAGTTGTACATGGACGATCATTTGATGAAGTCAAAGATGCAATGACTGCAGTAGGGTATAATACTGATATAATTTTTGAACAAGATTCTGGAAAGTTACAAATTCCTTATATAGTTGAAGCCTTATTTAATTGGGCAGATTATAGAGAAAAAGCTAAGCAAAAAATAAGAAATAACCATAGAACACCAAATCAAATAATTACGCCGAATAATACTGACCATATGAATGATAAAGAAAAATCAAATAATACACCTCTGAATCAAATTTTGTTTGGACCGCCGGGGACAGGAAAAACATATAATACCATTAATAAAGCTTTAGAAATTATTGGTGAGAATATAGAGGGTAAAACAAGGAAAGAGATAACCGACTTGTTTAATGTTAAGGTAAAAGAAAAACTGGTTGTTTTTACTACGTTTCATCAGAGCATGAGTTATGAAGATTTTATTGAGGGTATAAAGCCTGTTGAAAACGATGGTAAAGTTACTTATGAGATAGTGGACGGTATTTTTAAACGCCTTTCTTTAAAAGCTGGTAGTAAATCTACACTGGATTTTTATAGTGCCTATAACAGTTTTGTAAAATCAGTAGACTCAGAGGAATTTTTTGAGCTTAAAACTAAAACAAACAAACCGTTTTGGGTTTCTGTAAATAGCAATGGAAATCTTAATATCTATACTACCAATGCCAAAAATTACCAAGGTCCGATGACGAAAGAAAGGCTGGAAAAATTTGCGAATGGAGAAAATACTTTTATGGGATGGGAAGGTTATGCAACAGGCGTAATCAGTCATTTGAAGGAAAATTTTAAATTGTCTGATAAAGTTGAGGATAATACACAGAAGAAATTCGTCATTATTATTGACGAAATAAACAGGGGTAATATTTCGCAGATTTTCGGTGAGTTAATTACATTGATTGAAGATGACAAACGCACCGGAAAAGATGAAGCATTGGAAGTTGTGTTGCCATATAGTAAGAAGAAATTTTCAGTTCCTTCTAATTTGTACATTATTGGGACTATGAACACAGCTGACAGAAGTGTAGAAGCATTAGATGCTGCTTTACGACGCAGGTTCTGTTTTGAAGAGATATCTTCTCAACCTGAGCTAGTTTCTCCACAACGGAAGATATGGGAACTTTGGTGGAAACATAAAGATGTGAAATGGGAGGATGATCCATATAAAGGGGAAGAAAATGAGTTGTATGGATTATTGGGAATTACGGCTGATTTTGATTCAGATTCAAAAATCTGGAATAAAATGTATGCAGAAGGGAGGTCAGAATCGCAGGTAAATTATTTCAATCATGTTGCAATAACTGGTATCAATCTTGAAGATGTACTTAGGGTAATAAATAAACGTATTGAAAAATTGCTGGATAAAGACCATCAGATAGGTCATAGTTATTTTATGTCGGTTAAAAGTATAAACGACCTAAAACGCGCATTCCAAAATAAAATTATTCCATTATTGCAAGAATATTTTTTCGGCGACTATGGGAAAATAGGATTGGTTCTGGGTGCGGGTTTTGTTCGAAAAAAAGATTGGGATAAGAATGAAGACAGCTTCGCCTCATTTGAGTTTGAAAGCGCAGCAAATTTTGATGAACGAGAGGTGTTTGAAATTATAGATTACACAAATCCAGGCTTACAATACAATATTAAAAATGATCAAAATGTGCAAACGCCCATGAATTTTGAAAAAGCAATTAAAATGTTAATGAATAAAAAGATTGAATAAGGTAAATCAAAATATAACGGTTTTTGAACATGAAACGCTTCGTTATGATAAAGGTGAAAAACGGATAACGAAAGATCAGTTTCATGAATTGGAAAAGTATTTTGGCAATGGTGTTCCATATTTCAGTTTACGGTATAACGGCGTTCAATTCAATGAGTACGTAGGTGTAATTCAGATTGGAAAAACCGTAATCGAAGTACTTCCTAAAGCAGATAAAAATGATGTCGATGATGACAAATGGCGACGAATTCTTATCGGCATGTTGAAAGCCGTAGGCACTTTTGATATTAGATCAACCAGTAATAGTAATCTCAAAATAAAGCCTAATACTGTACTTGACCTGTACTTTGAAATGTTCATTAAAGAAGTTGAATATTTAATACACCAGGGATTGATAAAGAAATACAGGAAAAAACAAGGCAATGTAAATGCTTTGAAGGGCAGCATTCAGTTTGGTAAGCACATTCAACAAAATCTTATCCACCAGGAAAGATTTTTTGTGCGCTATACAACTTATGATGTAGAGCATATTTTTCATTTTATTATTTACAAGGCTATTCTTCTTTTAAAACAAATTAATACAAACGTCGATTTGCATAGTCGTATTGGAGCATTATTGCTGTATTTTCCCGAAATGCCTGATATGAAAATTACTGAATCTACTTTCTCAAAACTTATATATAACCGAAAAACGCAGCCCTATAAAAAAGCAATAGATATTGCTAAGTTACTTTTGCTGCAGTATCATCCCGACGTAAGCCGTGGAAGAAATAATGTGCTTGCATTAATGTTTGATATGAATAAATTGTGGGAGCATTTTGTATACGTAAGTTTAAGACAATATAAAAATGCAAATGCAATTATAACTGCTCAGACTTCAAAATATTTTTGGAAACCAGCTTACGGATACAGGTCTAAGATGAGGCCTGATATTTTGATTACGAATAATAATGCCCGAGTTGTACTCGATACAAAATGGAAAAACCTGAATGGTTATAATCCTTCGCCGGATGATTTACGTCAAATGTATGTGTATCATGAATATTATGATGCCAGTAGAGTTGCATTAATTTATCCGGGTGTGAATGAATATCCAATAAAAGGAAGATATTTATCTCCTCACAATAATAATGAAGAAGTTAATAAAGAATGCAGTGTAATACTAATTGATATTCCCAAAGATTCAGACAATAAAAGTTTAATAAAAACATGGCAACAAAAAATACACAGTAAAATTGATTCCTGGGTAAATCAAAAATCATAATAATTAAAATGCACTACGAATACTCCGAAGATAACCTTATAGAACAAACAGCCATTGACCTGTTTTTAAACCGCCTTGGTTGGGATACGCAGTTGGCGTATAATACGGAGAGTTTCGGAGAGGGCAGTTCGCTGGGCAGGTTGCATAAAAGGGAAGTCGTTCTCAAAAGAGTATTTTTGGAAAAACTAAAAGAGTTTAATCCCGGCTTGCCGCAAAAGGCATATGAAGAAGCTTATGATAAACTCACAGAAGAAAATATTGCCAAGTCAATAGCCGATCTTAATTTTGAAAAATATCAATTACTGAGAAACGGTATTCCTGTAGATTTTGTCAATGAAAAAGGCGAGCAAATAAAAAGTAAGGTCTTAAAAGTATTTGATTTTGAAACGCCGGATAACAACAATTTCTTAGCAGTTCGACAATTATGGCTGCAGGGGAAAAGTAATCGCGAGCGTCGTCCCGACATTATTGGTTTTGTAAACGGTATCCCGTTGTTGTTTATAGAATTGAAGGCAGCACACCGGAAACTGGAGAATGCCTACAATGAGAATTTTACCGATTATAAAGATGTTATTCCAAAGCTATTTCACTACAATGCTTTTGTATTGTTGAGCAATGGTATTGAAAGTCGTATAGGCAGTATTACCGGCAAGTATCAGCATTTTCATGAATGGAAACGTATAACGGAAGACGATGAAGGCGTTGTTGCACTTGATAGAATTATAATCGGTGTTTGCGAAAAGAACCGGTTTATGGACATGTTTGAGAATTTTATTCTTTATGACAATTCGCTGGGTAAAGTCGTAAAGCTCATCGCACGGAACCACCAGTTTATCGGGGTGAACAAAGCCATCGATAACATTAAACATAAAGAACAGCTTTTTAAACTGGGCAAAATCAGCCTGGAAGATAAGCAAAAGCTGGGCGTGTTCTGGCATACTCAGGGAAGCGGTAAATCTTACTCTATGGTTTTCTTCTGCCAGAAGATCCATCGTAAGTTTACAGGCAGTTACACTTTTTTAATAGTTACTGATCGTAATGAATTAGATACACAGATTTATGGAACATTCAGCGGAGTAGGCGCAGTGCCGCAAGTAAAAGCAGGTGCTAAAGATTCTTTAAAAGCAAGCAGCGGCAGGCATTTGAGAGCGTTGCTAAGTTCGGAGCATCGTTATCTGTTTACCCTTATTCATAAATTCAACTTTCCCGATGAAATTACGCAACGGGATAACATCATTGTAATATCAGATGAAGCCCACAGGTCACAGGGTGGGGACCTTGCGTTGAATTTGCGTAATGCATTGCCGAATGCGTCGTTCATCGGTTTTACAGGCACGCCGCTATTCAAAGATGATGAATTAACAAAGCGGATTTTTGGCGACTATGTTTCAAAATACAATTTTAAGCGCAGTGTGGAAGATGGCGCTACGGTTCCGCTCTATTATGAAAACAGGGGTGAATATCTCGGCATAAAGAATCCTAAAATAACTGAACAGATAAGAGCAGTGATAGATGCAGAAAGCGAAGATCTCGACAGCGATCAGCGCAGCCGTGTGGAACAACTCTTCGCTACGGAATATCCGATCCATACTGCAAAGAAACGATTAGATGCCATTGCTAAGGACGTTGTCTGGCATTTCTGCAATCGTGGATATAAAGGCAAGGGAATGTTTATCGCGTTGGACAAACTGACTGCCGTAAAAATGTATGATTTAATTACACATCACTGGAAACTGTATATAGAACAAGTTGAAAAAGAAGTAGCAAAAACGAAAGATGGTGACCAGGAATTGTTGGAAAGAGTGCGAGAACTGCAATGGATAAAAGAAATGGAAATCTGTGTAGTAGTGAGTTCGGAACAAAACGAAATTCAGAAGTTTCAGAAATGGGATCTCGATATTGAACCGCACCGCGAAAAGATGAATACACAAGATCTTGAAACGAGGTTCAAAGAGGAAAATGATCCGTTCCGGCTGGTAATAGTTTGTGCTATGTGGATCACAGGCTTTGATGTTCCAACGCTATCAACGCTGTATTTAGATAAGCCATTAAAATCTCATACGCTGATGCAAGCCATTGCACGTGCAAACCGAATCAGCGAAGGTAAAAACAACGGGTTGATCGTTGATTATATTGAAACATACACAGCATTGTTAGATGCTTTGGCTGTTTATGGCACCGGCGGTGGAGATAAAGGCGAAAATAAACCGGATGTTCCTGTAAAGCCAAATGAAGAATTGGTTAGTCTGCTGGAAGAAGCAATTGTAAATACGGAGAGTTTCTTAAGGGACGAAGTCAACTTTAACCTGAAAGAACTGATGGGGGCAAAAGGATTAGAGAAAATCGCCGCGCTGGAAAAAGGAATGAATGCGGTGTATACCAACGACGAAACCAAGAGTAAATTCCAGATCCTGGCACGGGAGGTTTTCAAAAAATATCAAGCCCTTAAACCTAATAAATTGTTGAATCCTTTCTCCGCCAGGAAAAGCGCCATAGATGTTATTTACAGAGCAATTGAAGATGGAATTGAAAGCGCAGATGTTTCGGAACTCATGAGGAAGATACAATCCATAGTAGATGATTCTATTGAGAATATGGTGACAGAGCCTACACATGATGCCGGAAAATTGATTGATTTAAGTGGATTAAACTTTGAATTGTTAGAGAAACACTTTTTAAAGTCGCATAATAAGAACGCTATTGTTCAATCATTAAAAGACAAAATTGAAAACCAACTGAAGCAGATGGTGGAAAGAAATCCACTTAGGGTAGATTATTACCTGCGGTACCAGGAAATTATTGAAGAATATAACCGGGGAAAAGACGCTGTTACCATTGAAGAAACTTTTAAAAAATTAATTGAGTTTGTAAACTCATTGACCGAGGAGGAAATCGATGCGAAAAGAGAAGGGCTGACAGATGAGCAGAAAGCAATTTTTGATCTGTTAAGACAAGAAAAGAAACTTACTCAAAGTGAAAAAGATCAGATCAAGAATATTGCTATTGAATTACTGAGGGAATTAAAAAGGGAAAAATTGAAAGTGGAGCATTGGGCTGATAAATCAGTTACTGCAGCCGCGGTGTTTACTACTGTAAGTTCTATACTTTTTAAAGAATTACCCTATCCAACTTATGAAACTCACGACATTGATCTCAAAACTAACCTGGTATACGAGCATTTAAAGCAGCAGTATTATGGAGGAGGGGTGAGTATTTATGGAAATTATTAACGGGCATTTGGATAAATAGATTTACATGAACGAATCCACTAAAAAATTATTAACTGTCTTAAAGACACTACCGAAATATCAACTTGAAAGAAGAATTGATATTTTCATATTGGAGAAATTAAATGAAGTATTTACTAAGCTTTTGGGAAAGCCTGCATATTTCATATATCCTGAGTTTCCGTTAAGAAGTTTGGAAACTATAGACAATAACCTTGTTGAGAGAAAAACAAATCACAATACTAATGTAGATTACTTGTTAGCAACTGAGGATGAATTTTACCTGGTGGAATTTAAGACAGACGCTAAGTCTTTTAGTGATGTAAAGCAAATGTCATACTATACCTATTATTTTAAGAAGTCATTTTCTGAACTATTTAACTTTTTCAAAACACAACTTGCGGAAGCCGATCACCAGGATCCCAAATGGAAGGTGGGTATGGATTACTTGAAAAATAATTATAAAAATCACTTTGATAAATTGCTGATAGACAACCTGGAAAAAGAAGTGAAATTAATTTATCTTGCTCCTTCTAAGGTTAAAGATTCAACCGCATACCGTGATTTAGTAAATAAAGTAGGGGATAAGTTAATTTTCGTTTCACTGACAGATTTTGCAAATGCAATCAAGGATGATGATGAGTTAAAACAATTGTTAATTGAAATAGATAAATAATTTTATGGAAATAAAATCTAAGATTCCTCTCTCGGATGACAAACAGAAACTGAAGATTTACAAGATTCAATTTAAAGAAGACACCACCTTAAAAGATGATGTTGACTGCATTGAAATTGTGGGAACTCCATATCTATGTGGTGATGTCTTAATCGTTGAAAATAATGTAGGAGATATACGGGGTATATTTTCACTTAAAGAGTTTTATTCATTTAATATGAATGCTTAATCACTTTAAACATTCTTCATCCTCTCTCCATACGTATCTTCCTTCTTACATCTATTCAAAATCGTCGTTTCTTCAATCGGGTTTCCCATCGTCCAGTAAACCAAACCATCATCATCGAAATAAATCATTGGTATTTTATAAAAATATCCTAAGTAACCATGTTCGCGGATATGCAAAACGGTTTCTGCAAATAATGCATCATCAACCTTGCTTCTCACAACATATTCATGCGGCCATTCCGGCATTGTTTTTGCAAATGTCCACGGTGCGTTGCTGATGAAATCGATGATGTGAAAAGGGAATTGCATTATAAACTAAATTACTTAAATTTAATCATGTGCCGCATCTCCGATAAACTCAAACTTTGTACCTGTACAACTCAGGATGTCACCAAGCAGGAGAACTATTGGATATTACATCAGTTTATAAAAGATCGTGAGCACATAATAATAGGTATGATGCAGGTTCATATGAATATCACGGATTTTGATATTGAAAATAATAAATCAATTGAAAAGCAGTTGAACCAGCCGGGTATTTTCGATCAGGATTTTAAACTAAAAAACAGTGATTACCTGGAAATGCATTTTAATAATGTACCGGGGAAACATTTAATTTCTTATGGCTTTCACTATAATAATGGGAAGTGGAGAGGAGAAAGGCACTTTTATACAGATGGAGGTGATTACTACCACAAAGAATATTCAAAAGGGATCATTGAGAATGCTTCACACTAAACTTCCATGAAAAATAGCTTAATTATCTTCACGCTTGTTTTTATTTCATCTTCCTGCACCAAAAGCACGCCGGAAAAAGTATTCGAAAAAAATAACAACATCTTTGTACAATACACGAATGGCAACATCAGTCAGCTAACCCATACAAAAATGGATAAAGCGCCGGTATTGTCACCGGATAAAAATCTTATAGCGTTTATCAGGAAAACAAACGGCGCTGAAATGGAATCAGGAAGCGGACCGGGTGAAAATAACGAGATATGGTTGTTTAATCTTGCTTTGGATAAAGGCAAAGCTATAGTGCATGGTAAAGAAGGAGATTCACCGGAAACAATTCTCATAAATCTGCAAGGTTTATTTTTCACTTCTGATAGTCGTTATATTTATTTTATGAGTGATGCATGGGCAACTTCAGCTGCTGTTCATCGCTATGATATTTCAACAGGAAAAGAAAAATTTATTTCAGATGCAAATGATTTGATTGTTATTCCCACGGGAAAATATAAAGATGATCTCATCGTCAATAAACACAAATATTACCACAGTGAGGATGGCGGGTCCTATGATCCTTATTGCCTGCTTAATGCTGAAGGAAAAGAATTGAAAGAGATCGGCGAAGAGGAAAATGCAATTAGTAAGTTTCTTGAACAGAATAAATAAGTTTGCCACTTTCCCCAATAAGTACGTCATTATGACGAGCGAAACGAGGTAATAATCCCGATAAGAATTGCACTGCTTTAATCTATATATTCTAAATCCACCGTTAAATCATTCCATAAAGGATTAATAGTATTGATTAATAATTCTTTCTTCTTCCGTGAGAATTTTTTAATCTGTTTTTCTCTTTCTATTGCTTCTTCAATCGATGGGGAGAATTCAAAATAGATCAGAAAATGTAAATTATATCGATGCGTAAAACTCTCTTTATATATTCCTTCTTTATGTTCCTGAATTCTTGAGGA
>JAQBNI010000109.1 GCA_028288625.1 Bacteroidota bacterium
AATACGTGATTTATTAAAAAAACAGGTGAGATGATAGTTAAAATTTGTGAACATTTCCAATAATAAAAAAGCCTCCCTGAAATCAGGAAGGCTGTGTTTCAATTACTGCAGAAAATTATTTCTTAGCTTTCATTTTGTATAAGTATCATTTCATCGGTGTTGTTTCCATGTGAAATTACACAACGATTGAATGAAATAGTATAAAGTATAATAGAAACTAAATAAAATTCTATATAGTCTAAATATAAAGTATGATTTTTCTTCTTACATAATTCCCTTAAACATTGATCATGGAAGAATATGTAGTTAAAATTATTTCGAGTGAATATCTTACGCACGATGTAAAAAGATTAAAAGTTGAAAAACCGGATGGTTATACTTTTATATCAGGTCAGGCTACAGAAGTTTCTATTAATAAACCGGGATGGACGGAAGAAAAAAGACCGTTTACTTTCACATCATTGAATAAATGGAGGGATCTCGAGTTTACGATAAAGTGTTACAGGGAACACAACAGTGTAACTAAAGAAATAGAAAAATTACAGCCAGGAGATGAACTCATTATCCGTGATGTATGGGGCGCAATAACTTACCAGGGCAAGGGCGTATTTATTGCAGGAGGCGCCGGTATTACTCCCTTTATTTCTATTTTAAGACAATTAGACGAGGATAAGGAACTCGAAGGGAACAAGCTTATATTTTCTAATAAAACATCCAGAGATATTATTTTGAAAGATGAATTTGAAAGAATGCTTCGCGATAATTTTTATAATGTGCTCACAAGAGAAAAAGTAATAGGATACAATGACCGGAGAATAGATGAAGATCTTTTAAAGCAAATGGTAAAGAACTTTGGTCAGCATTTTTATATCTGCGGTCCTGAGGATTTTGTAAAAAATATTAATGACATTGTTGTGAGCCTGGGTGCTAAAACCGAATCAGTAGTTATTGAAAAATAACAGGATATTTATCACACATAAATCTTTGTTATGTACAGTAAAATTAAGATCGCAGGACATCCGTTACATCCGATATTGATCGCATACCCGATAGCATTTTATACTTCCACATTAGCATGCTTTATCGTATACCAATACAATATGCATCCGTTTTGGTTTAAAGCCGCCTTGTTATCTAACGCGGCTGGAGTGATCTCTGCATTAGCTGCTGCAGTACCCGGTTTTATTGACTGGTTGTTTATCCCCTCCGAAAAGAAAGCGAAAAATGTTGGTGTAAAACATATGCTGTATAATGTTACAGCACTGATGTTGTTTGCATTTAATTTATTGCTGGAATATAAGAAACTGAATGTTGCAAATCACAATGCAATAGTTGCGATCATTCTAACATCGATAGGTTTATTCCTGACTACCATAGGAGGTTTCCTGGGTGGGGAGCTAATGCAACATCATCATGTCGGCATCTCTCTTACAAAAGAACAAGAGGACATAGAACCGCTGGATGGCGTACAAAATTAAGATTATGGTTTCCGAATTTACCCTGAATTTGCATAAATGAGTGTAAAATACTAGATTTGCCCTCTCTTAAAAACCAATGGCGGGATAGCTCAGGTGGTTAGAGCGCAGGATTCATAACCCTGAGGTCCGGGGTTCAATTCCCCGTCCCGCTACAAATAAAGCTTAGAAATTCTAAGCTTTATTTTAAGAACGTAAAATAAGAGCATATACTTTAAGAAACATTCCTATCTTTACAAAAATTAATTAATATGCAAAAAATAATTACTGTTATTATAATTACGATATGTGCAATATCTATCTATTCATGTAAAAAGACCAGCACAACTACAACTACACCGGTTGTTACTATAGATCCTGCAGATTCATTTATAGGCACCTGGAACGCTATAGATACATCTTACTATTTCACCGTTCCAACAGATTTTCGCAATTTTAATTTTAGTGTTATTAAAACAGATTCGAATAAAGTTTCCCTGATCGGGTTTCCGAATAGTGGAGATACTACACATGGTACAGTAACTATAAATTCAATGACAACGGACGATTCCACGTTGGTCATTCAAGGGGCTAATCCTCGTGTAATAACTTACAGATTTGCTCCTGGTACATTCCCGATTCTGGATTATTATTTCCTTGGCAAAGCAAGAAAGCTTTAAGTTTCTTTTTTAATAGCTCGAAATAGTTGAATTCTTCGCAACAACGTTGGCTAAGGGTATCATGTATTTTTATAATGTGTATGCAATTAATTGTTTAGAGTATTAATATTTACCTCTATCTTCATTAACAAATATCAAAAAAGGCATGCAAAAGCAATAAATTTTAAAATTAATTTACGCTAACTCTTTCGCAAAAGACCCTTTTTTATTAAATTCGTTTTGCAAACTGTCTATTTTATGAGTTTTGATTATTTTAATTCAGGTACGTTGGTACAAGAGGATGTAGAATTACTCGAAGAGCTCTACACCCAGCTCGATATCGGTCACCAGCTTGTAGTATTCAATGATGATGTGAACACATTCGATTGGGTTATTGAATCGCTGATCGATATTTGTAATCACACTGTTGAACAAGCAACGCAATGTTCCATGTTTATTCACTACAGGGGAAAGTATGCGGTAAAGCACGGCATAGAAGATGAATTGCTTCCCATGAAAGATGCTTTGCATGATAGAGGTATCAGTGCTTCTATTGAAAAATGTAATTAATTTGCCCATCTATTTATTAGACGAAAAACTGACTTTTCCTCCCGTGGAAAATGCTGACAAAGGTATTTTAGCCATTGGCGGAGATCTGTCCGTTGAAAGATTATTGCTCGCGTATAAAAGCGGAATATTTCCATGGTTCAGCAAGGGCGAACCCATTATCTGGTGGAGTCCAGATCCAAGGTTTGTATTAATGCCCGGTGATCTGCACGTTTCAAGAAGCATGAGAAGAGTTTTAAATTCAAATACTTTCACGGTTACTTTCGATACCGTATTTCCTGATGTAATTAAACAATGTGCGTTAGTAGAAAGAAAAGGTGAAGACGGAACATGGATCACGAATTCAATGATGAAAGCATATATTAAATTACACGATGGAGGATATGCGCATTCTGTGGAAGTATGGAAAGAGGAATTGCTTGTTGGCGGTTTGTATGGTGTAAGTTTAGGAAAAGCTTTTTTTGCCGAATCGATGTTCCATACAGTTACCAATGCATCAAAATTCGCATTGATAAAATTGGTGGAATTAATGCGACAAAAAGATTTTCATTTTTTAGATGCGCAGGTACATACGGATCACGTTTCTACTTTAGGCGCAAAAAATATTTCCCGCAAAAAATTTATAAAATTATTAGAGAAAGCCTTGCAGGAAGAAACATGGAAAGGTAAATGGAATTAAAATTTAAAGCCTTTCAAAGTGAGCAGTAAAATGTCTTAAGAATGGTGGTTCGTAAGTGATCTTAATTCCACTTGATTTTTCTTTTTCTTCCGTAAGCTCTTCAAAAATATCGATCACATAATCAATGTGGCTTTGCGTATATACTCTTCTTGGAATAGCCAGGCGAACTAACTCAAATGCTGCAGGAATAAGATGATTGTTTTCATCATGCTTTCCAAACATTACAGAACCGATCTCACAGCAGCGTATTCCGCCCTTGATATACAGATCACACACCAGCGCTTGTCCTGGAAATTGTTCCTGTGGAATGTGACTGTAAAAAGCTTTAGCATCTACATAAATGGCATGTCCTCCAAATGGCTTCACTGTTGGTACGCCAATCGCATTTAAATGCTTGCCGAGATATTCCGTGCTTTTGATCCGGTAGTTCAGGTAATCTCCATCGAAGACTTCTCTCAATCCCACTGCAATGGCTTCCATATCCCTGCCGCTTAATCCACCATAGGTTGCAAATCCTTCGGAAATGATCAACAAATTTGTGCATTGCTCTGCAAGTTTTTTATCTTTTAAAGTGAGGAAACCGCCCATATTCACTAATGCATCTTTCTTGGCGCTCATAATTATTGCATCTCCCAACATGAGCATTTCTTGTGCAATTTCCCGGTAATTTTTATTTTCAAAATTACTTTCCCGATGTTTAATGAAATAAGAATTTTCTGCGATCCTGCATGCATCCAGCACAAATAAAATTCCATACTTGTCACACAACGCGCGCGTATCCTTTGCATTTTGCATGCTCACCGGTTGTCCGCCTGCAGAATTATTTGTAACGGTTAAAATCACCGCGCCTATATTTTCCTTTCCATATTTTATGATCAGTTTTTCCGTTTCCGCGAGATCCAGGTTGCCTTTAAACGGCAATTCTTTTTCAGGATCTTTCGCATCTTCCGGCAAACAATCGAAAGCCTGCGCTCCGGTAAACTCTATATTTGCACGTGTAGTATCAAAGTGCGTGTTGCTGATAAAAATTTTATCTTTTCCTCCTAATATTCCATATAGAATTCTTTCTGCAGCCCTGCCCTGATGAGTAGGCATTATATAAGGCATACCCGTAAGATCTTTCACTTCTTTTTCAAGTCTTTCCCAACTGGTTGCTCCTGCATAACTTTCATCACCCTGCATCATGGCAGACCATTGGTGTTCGCTCATCGCGCTTGTTCCGCTGTCGGTCAGCAAATCAATAAAGACATCATTGCTTCGCAGCAAAAAAGGATTATTATGCGCTTCGGCTAAACGCTTAATCCGGTATTCTTCCGTCGTGATCTTTAACGGTTCTACCATCTTTATTTTAAAAGGTTCAGTCAGTGTACGCTGCCTCTTTGACATAGCATTTTTTTACAAAGTACGAAGTATTGGGAAAATTAGAGAATTAGAGAATTAGAGAATTGGAGAATGAGATGAAAGTCTTTATTTTCTCTTTGTCTATAAACTCATCATCTCATTATATTAAACTTCACTTAACATCTATAATTCCCGTTTCTTTTTAACTATCCGTAAATTCGCTGCACAACTTAATTTTTTACAAATGTCAGAATATCAGGCACCACAGGGAATGGAAATTAAAGGCAAATTCTTGCCTGAATATGCAGATATTCTCACCCTTGAAGCACTTACTTTTGTAACAAAACTGCAGCGTTCCCACAATGCGCGAAGAAAAGAATTATTGCAAAAACGCGTTGAAAGACAAGTACGTCTCGATGCAGGCGAATTGCCTGATTTTTTACCTGAAACTAAAGACATCCGTGAAGGCGAATGGAGAGTAGCGTCTTTTCCAAAAGATATTGAAGACAGGAGAGTCGAGATCACAGGTCCTGTTGACCGCAAGATGATCATCAACGCACTGAATTCCGGCGCGAAAGTATTTATGGCTGATTTTGAAGATTCAAATGCCCCAACGTGGGAAAATAATATTTCAGGACAAGTGAATTTGAAAGATGCAAACAGGAAAACAATTTCCCTGAAAGATGAAGCGCGCGGTAAGGAGTATAAGCTGAATGAAAAGACAGCAGTATTGTTTGTTCGTCCACGCGGTTGGCATTTACTTGAAAAGCATGTATTGGTTGATGGTGAACAGATGAGCGGATCGATATGGGATTTCGGTTTGTATTTTTTTCATAACGCCAAAGAAAGATTATCGCAGGGTAGCGGCATTTATTTCTATTTACCTAAAATGGAAAGTCATCTTGAAGCGAGATTGTGGAATGATATTTTCGTAGATGCGCAAAATGCATTAGGTGTTCCGCAAGGTTCCATAAAAGCAACAGTGTTGGTAGAAACTATTCTTGCAACCTTTGAGTTACATGAAATTTTATGGGAATTGAAAGAACATTCTGCAGGACTCAACTGCGGCAGGTGGGATTACATTTTTTCTTTTATTAAACGCACCGTAAAAAATAAGCAGTTTCTTGTTCCCGACAGAATGCAGGTAACGATGACGGTACATTTTTTAAAGTCTTACTCCGAACTTGTCATAAAAACCTGTCACAAGCGCGAGATACACGCGATGGGCGGAATGGCTGCGCAAATTCCGATCAAGGATGATGCCGCTGCAAATGAAGCAGCGTTGAATAAAGTTCGGGCGGATAAAGAACGTGAAGCAAAAGCAGGGCATGATGGTACATGGGTTGCGCATCCGGGATTAGTACAAATTGCATTGGATGAATTTAATAAATACATGCCTACGCCAAACCAGATTCACGTGAAGCGCGATGATGTTCACGTAACTGCTGCGGATCTGTTAGAAGTACCAAAAGGAACGATCACCTTATCAGGATTAAAAAATAATATTGATGTAGGAATTCAATATCTCGAAGCATGGTTGAGAGGCAACGGCTGCGTTCCGATCCATAACCTGATGGAAGATGCGGCAACGGCAGAAATTTCCAGGACACAAGTATGGCAATGGGTACATCATGATGATGCAAAGCTCGACGATGGAACTAAGATCACTGCGGAGTTAGTGAAAAATTTAATTGAAGAACAAAAAGCAGCATACAAAACTTCTTTGGGTGAAGAGAAATATGCAAATAGCAAATTTGATCTCGCTACAGAATTATTTGAAAAGATGAGTTTGCAGGATTCTCTGGAAGAGTTCTTAACTTTGGAAGCTTATAATTATATTGATTAACTCTCCTGACCAGGTGAAAAACAAATAACAAATAACTTTAAATAAATAAAATGGCAACAAGACAAGAAAGAATTGACGCACTAAAAAAAGATTGGTCTGAAAATCCGCGATGGAAAGGTATCAAACGCCCTTATACGGCAGAAGATGTAGTAGGTATCAGCGGATCGGTGGAAATTGAATATACATGGGCAAAAAATGGCGCTAATAAGCTTTGGAAAAATTTACAAACGCGTCCATGGACTTCGGGTTTAGGCGCACTTACAGGCAACCAGGCGGTACAGGAAGTGCAGGCTGGTATGCCGGCAATTTATTTGTCGGGCTGGCAGGTAGCTGCAGATGCAAACCTTGGAATGGAAATGTATCCTGACCAATCTTTGTATCCTGCGAATTCAGTTCCCGCTGTTGTACGCAGAATAAATAATGCGTTTGCAAGAAGAGATCAAATTCAATGGTTAAACAATGATGGCAATATCGATTGGTTCGTACCTATCGTTGCAGATGCAGAAGCAGGATTTGGCGGTAACCTCAATGCTTTCGAATTAATGAAAGGAATGATAGAAGCAGGAGCTGCAGGTGTTCATTACGAAGATCAGTTAGCATCAGCAAAAAAATGCGGTCACCTGGGAGGAAAAGTTTTAGTTCCAACGAGAGAAGCAGTGAATAAATTAGTAGCGGCGCGTCTGGCAGCAGATTCAATGGGCGTATCAACGCTGTTGATTGCACGAACAGATGCAGAAGCTGCAACGCTGATCACTTCTGATATAGATGAAACAGACAGAAGATTTATCGTTGATGGAAAACGCACATCGGAAGGATTTTATTATGTGAAGAATGGTATTGAAGCAGGTATCGACAGAGCTTGTTCTTATGCAGAATATGCTGACCTGATCTGGATGGAAACAGGAAATCCGGATCTTGGATTAGCAAGAGAATTTGCGCAAGGCGTACATGAAAAACATCCGGGAAAAATGCTGGCATACAATTGTTCGCCGTCATTTAACTGGGCAAAATATATGGATGTGAAAGCGATGGAAACATTCCGCGAAGATCTTGCGGCGTTGGGTTATAAATTCCAGTTCATTACGCTTGCTGGTTTCCATGCATTGAATTCTTCTATGTTCGAATTGAGCAAGAATTATATTGCACGCGGTATGGCAGGATTTTCAGAAATGCAGCAAAAAGAATTTGCAATGGAAAAAGACGGCTTCACGGCTATCAAGCACCAGTCGTTTGTTGGAACCGGATATTTTGATGCTATTCAGAATATTACACAGCAAGGCTTGTCTTCTACAACTGCTCTTGCAGGCAGCACTGAAGCTGAACAGTTTCATTGATATCGATTAAAGGTCGGATAATATAAAACTTTAACCTCACGCTTGCGTGAGGTTTTTTTATTTCGATTTGTGAAAGAGAACGTGGTCACGAGATCAATTTTCCGGTTAAATTTTTATTTATAAAGCCTTTTATAAAGCGTGAATAGATCGGGTAAAATAAAAGCGTGTGAAAGAGAAGGATAACTATATAAAAATGGTTATAGTAACTGAAATAGAATAATAAAATCAGGGCTAAGTGTATTTCATAAAATTCGTTTAAAATATTTTTATTTAAAAAGTTGTAAAATTCTTTATTGAGAAGAAGGGAGTCGCTCTTGTGTATAGTCCATTCTGTTTTTTTTCTAAAGAAATACAATACAGCATAAACAAGATAAGTGTAAAATAAAATATGTTGCGTACCGGGTAAAAAAAATGTCAGTAATAAAAACAAAATAAATTCGGCAGGAATTAAATATAATAATGCTGCTTTTTTTGATTTTTCAATTCCATTAACCGTCACAAAAGTATTTGTATTGCTTTGAAGATCGTTTCCATAATCCTCTATCTGGTGATTTAAAATATTGCGTGTACCCATAAAAGACAGCCATGCTAAATACAGTATTAAGTAATTATAGGGAATGTTTACCGGGATGCCTAACCTTGAAAATGTATAAACTGCCAGGAAGCAAGGTACTACTTGTGCATACAGCGCATCGGCAATTAGACCTGACACACCTTTTTCTTTTAATCGGAAAGGAGGGAAGGCGTAAATAAAAAATAGTATTAATTCAAGCAGCAATAGATAACAGGAATTCTTATCGAAAGGCAAATAAAACCAAGGGAAGATAGCTAAAGCAATAAATAACAGTATTAAACACGTGCTTTGTACGCGGGAGAAATTAATAAATAGATTTTGTTTCCTGCTGATAATGTCTTTTGGATAATCTTTTATATCGTTGAACGCATATCCTAAGCCTGCAATGCCAACAGAAGCTAATAAAGACAGGCACAGGTAAAATAAGATTTTTTCGACTTTTATATTTTCAAAGAATAATATGACATACAGGCTGCAGAATATCAGGCTGAATTTGTAGAGGACATTATTCCATAACCGGTTCTGTATATTTTGTAAAAACAGCAAGCTTATAATTCATTTTTATTTAAATGATTCATTTGTATCTGAAAAATATTCTGTAAAAAATAACGATGCATGCCTTTTTTAAGATCATATTCAGGCTTATAAAGTTTCACTTCAAAAAAATCAACAGGAAAGATATAATTTTCCCAGTTGTCAATTTTTGCTATTCCCGTGAGTTCCTGGAATTCATTGGAAATAGAAAGATTTTCGAAGTCCTCCAATGGAATATCAATAGTTTTTACAAAAACAATAATATATCCGATCTCTCGCGTTAAGCTTAAAAAATCATTCAGGTCTGGTACATCATAATAATAAGCCTTGTTTATCTTTTTTATTTCGCGGTCGATCTTATATTGGACCAACTTATTTTTCGAAATTCTTCTGAAAAGATCCTTTATATACACTTCACCTCCCGGCTTTAAGACTTTCCAGACTGCTTTCAACAATTTTTCCTTGTCCGTTGAGTGACCAAAAGATTCCAGGAAATAAACCACATCAAAATTATCTTTAGAAAAAAAGTTATCTACGTGATGATAATCTTTTAAATGAACTTTTATTTTGTCTTCCAGGTTTTCTTTTTTTATCTGTTGATTGGCGATGGTGAATTGCTTTTCGGAAATAGTAACAGCGTCAATATGACAACCCGTTTTCTTTGCAAAGTAACGTGCCGGACCGCATACCCCGCAGCCCGCATCCAAGACCACTTGTTCTTTTTTTAAGCCAATGCTTTGTATCTGGTAATTTAATATATTGTTCAGATCATTTGTGCGGAATGCCTGTATCACTTCCCCATATACTTTTGTAAAAGCATCATGGTTTATATTATAGAAGTCGCCAACCCTTTCAGGATGGTGTGTTTTATTTTTATTAACTTTAAACCTATTGAAAAAAGACATTTCGATATAATTTACCCGTTAGCATACCGGGTAGTCTAAAATACTAAATTTGAACAATAAAAATACTATGAGACCGGTTTTCCGCAATTCAGATTTAGAGCAAAAATTTCAAAAGGATGGATATGTTGTTATACCTTTTTTGGATAAAGGAGAAATACAGGATCTCAAAAACAGTTATTTTGAAACATTACCGGAAAGCGGAGGCTTGATACATTCAGATGATGCAGGTATTAAAGACCTTATCACTTATGATTTTACATTCATCGATAAAAATTCCGCATATAAAAAACTGGTGTTTGATGTGATAACAGCAAAGTTTAAATCACACGTAGACAATTACCTTATCGATTACCGTCCTATCATAGCTAATTATATAAGGAAAAAAACAAACAACGGCGAGGTTCCCCTGCATCAGAATTGGGCATTTGTAGAAGAGCGGAAATGCACTTCCATATCTATCTGGTGTCCGTTGGTTGACAGTAATGAATCGAACGGAACTTTACAGGTAGTGCCGGGATCTCACAAGCGTTTTGGTGAAATACGCGGTCCGATGATTCCTTGGGAGCTCGAAAAAATTAAGGATGATATTATCGGTAATTGCCTGATTCCTATGAATATAAGTGCGGGTGAGGCAGTAATACTTGATGACAGCATAATTCATTATTCGGCAATTAATAAAACAAATGATCTTCGCCTTGCTATTCAATTAATTTTAATTCCTTCTGAAACTAATTCTATTCATTACCATATGGATCCTTCTAAAAGCACGCTTAAAGTAGATGTACTGGAAGTAGATGTGGATTTCTATATGGAATTTAATCCATGGAAAAAGCCGGAGAATTTCAAATTACTTAGAACAATAAATTATAAGCCTGTAAATATGCCGTTAGAGAAATTCAAAAGAGGGTTATTGGGGAAAAGAATAGATGAAGAACGTAAAACTGGCATTCTTAAAAGAATTAAATCTGTTTTTTCCAATGCTTAAAATAAAGAATGAATACCAACAGGATTTATTGAGCGCAGACGGTTTTTTTACTACTCCTTTTGCGGATGTTCAAACAGTAGAAAAGATCAGCAGCATTTACTATGCTCACTTTTCAGATAATGGTACTCCTTTTTATTCCACCTCTTTTCATCCCGATAT
>JAQBNI010000114.1 GCA_028288625.1 Bacteroidota bacterium
CACCGGTTCTGCCCGCCATAAAGATCGCAGCCAATGTTCTTTTCAGATCTATCCCGGAATGATCGTAAAATCGTTCATCTTCATTTGCAACCAACGCCTTTACGAGAAAGGGCGACAACTGATCGTAAGTGATATTGCTCCGGTTATCAATATAATATTTACCGAGCAAAACGGAATCGGAAGAAAATATTTCTGATGAAAGATTCGCTGTCGGATTTTCCAGCTCATCAAAGCTGGGCAGCCTTCCAAACAAGCCAAAGCGAACCAGCATAAAAAAAAGCACAACACTAAAAACTCCCCATCCGAAAAGCTTCCACAAATTCCTGGGTTGTGAAAACCAATGGCGTAAACCCTTTTCCTTTCCCTTCATTACTTTAAATAATTTTTATTGAAAAACTGCTCGTAGGTAGCGAGATCGTCGAGCCGTTTTATTTTTCTGAAATTTGTAGGCGCGATCACAAAATAATCCACGCTGTCCGGATCATCTTTCTTTGTAATTTCCTTCGTAAAAATATGCAATGCATTATAATAGATCAGCGCTTCGGCAATTCCTTCAAAGCGTTTGATGTGTATCACTGCATATCCTTCAAAGAACGCAGGATTCATTTTATATTTCTGGTCTTTGAAATGTTTTTTATTGAATGCTTCGATATTATCAATGATGTCTGACACCTTCATATACTTATCCTTCAGCTGCACCAGCACAAATAAATTTGTTGTATCGTACTGGAACTGCGCAGTAAGCGTATCTATTATTTTCGGAGTAGTATCCAGCGGCTGAATCTGCGCAGTTGAATCTTTCAACTTGCTTTCAAACTGGATATAAGCGATCAAATACTGCTGTGCCTTTGATTTTATTTCTCCATCCTTATATTTTGTAATAATATCCGACAGCGCTTTTTTATACGCATCAAATTGTTTCGTTTTACCTAAAGAAACAGCTTCGAGGAATTCGAATTGAGGCAGCTCATAAGAAGAAGGATATTTTATCTTAGCGATGAACCTGTTCTTGATCACCTGGTCATAATTTCCCTCTAAAAACATCCGGTAGGTAGATGCATATAATTTCTCTGCGCTTTCACCGGAAAGGTCAATCACTTTCTCTTTACCTGCATTCCTTAATACTTCTGCCACTTCGGTTTGCGGATAATTCTGAAGAATGTAATCTGCTTCTTTTTGTGCAAGCCCGGTCAGGCTCTCATCAGTATAAATGAGGTATTCATAGTAATGTGCTTTTGCATCATCTTCGCTATTCGGAAATCTGCGCACCAGTTCATCAAATGCCTGCTTTGCCTTCGGTAAATTATTCAGCTTGTTCTTGAAAATTACACCCGTACCGAATAATGCATTCGCGATCTTTTTATCGGAAGCCATAAACTCTTCAGGTGTTTTCGGGATCTTCAAAGTATCGGTGAGCGCTGCAGTGATGGTCTTAGTATTTGCTTTTATAGCATCGGTCGTCGTGCTATCAGTATTGTTGTTGTTATTGTTGTCCGAACTGAATTCTTCAAACCCGCTTCTACTGCTTCGTCGCCAGTTTTCTTCCAGCTTCCGGTCGCCCCAGTTGCGAATGAATTCATTATAACCCTTGCTCTTCGCTTCCGGATTATAGAAATACCATAGTCCGTTTGAAACAGCATCCTCCGCAATAAAGCCTGTCTGAGCGAAACCATTGTTACTGCCTTCAGAACTAAACCGCGATTTTTTCTTGTCCGCTTTCTCTCTTTTCGCCTGTACTTCCGCAAGATATCTTTGAAGATCTCTCTTGCTCATTTTGCCCAGCCGCTGCAAGCTATCCTGTTCGTAAATCGTTTGCGCATAAGCTGCAAGCGTGCCCAACGTACTCTTGCGCGTCACGATATCCGCATAATTTTCATACGTGTCAGGCAAGTAAGCGATCGCACTATCATAATACATTGCAGCTTTCGCATACTCTTCTTTATCAAAAGTAATTTCACCTAAACGCAAATAAGATTTTCCTTTTTGCTCCCTGTTGTCAATGGATTTTTTTACAGATTTTTCGAGGAACGCAATTGCACTCGTTGTATCCTTTTGATAGTAATAATAATTTGCGATCGTGTACAATACTTCATCCGCGTGATCCCTGTTCTTTCCGAAACGGATCAGTTTTGCCAGCATCTTTACAATATCCTGGTCTGCGAGTTCAGGATTCTCACTGTAGAGTTTTGCCAGCTGTATGTTAGAAAACAAAGCCATCTCTTCCGTCTTTGTATGCTTTCCCGCTTTTACAAAATAATCCACCGCATCAGCAGGCTGATTATTCTTCGCATATAACTGCGCTAAAATATATTCGTAGTAAGCCCTGTCTTTTTTCTTTTTAAAATACAGCATCGCATTTTCCAGCTCTTCGATCGCCGGAGAATAATCGTTTCTCCTGATGTTGTAATATGCATCGATCAAATAAAATTCCCGTCGCTGTGTTTTTGTGAGTTTGTGCAATGCCTTTCCATAAGCGATCATACTTTTCGCATCTGCAAAATTGCCGAGCTCTATCAAAGATTTTGCCATCCATACAATTGCTTCAGGACGCGATAGTTTATGTTTTATCTTTTCCCAGAAAGTGAGCTTATCAAACTTTGCTTCTGCTTTTGCCGTCAAACTATCCAATGGTCTTTGATTTCCACGATCGCCGGTAGAATCTTTGTAGTAAGGATTTTTAACGTACTGATCTCCCATCATAACATAAGGAAGCTTGGGATCGTATTTAGGTTTCGGTGCAGCTTTAACCGTAGTCTTTGCATTCAGTGTTGTGGAATCGATCTTACCGGATCTCGCCTTTGCTTTCGCGATCAGTTCAGGTGGAATTTTTTTCCCTTTCTTTTGAAGTGCGATGATCTTCTTTTTTGCCGCAATGATCTGTTCAATTTCTTTTTTCTTTTTCGCTATGGCATCCTGCTGTTTTTCCCGCGCCGTTTGCACTTTCTCCTGCGCTTCCTCCTCCTTTTTCTTATACTGGAATTCTATAAATTTTTTCTTCTCTCCTGCAGCTTTTGCAAGTTCTTTTTGTCGCTTGCGTATATATTTCAACCTGTCTTTGTTACTAAACTCCAGTTTTAAATTCATTTTACCGGGTTTCATCGTAGTCACGATATACTGGAACGTAATGAGCGAAGTATCATATTGCTTGCGCAAAAACTGTGATTTCCCGAGGAGCAAATATGCATTATCGCGCCATCTGCTGTAATCATGTAATTGTAATACGATACCTGTCTTTCGTGCTACGGTTTCAAGATCGCCGGTGTTACCGGAAAAATCTGCTTCATCGTGATAATAAAAAGGTAGTAATTTATTGTAATCTATAACGCGGTTAAACTGGTAAGTACGAACGATATCCTTATACAGCTCATTCGCATTAAAATAATAATTATTACGTGTGGTCAGATCTCCCCAGGCACGCTTAATGATGTTGGGTTTTTGATATTCAGCCGCTGTTTTCTTCTTTTTACTCTTACCTGCATAAGAATATACTGAAGAAACAGAAAGACACAATATGAAGAGTAACAGTTTTTTAGGTGTGGATAGACGCATGCTCGTATTAATTCCCTAATTTTAACGCAATTTCCTAAATTTATTTTACTTATTCAGTGAAATTTGTTTAATTCCTTCGCATGGCGATAAAAAAACCGGACTGGAATAAGTGGCTTGAAAAATTGAAGAACGTTTATCGTTTTCAGATTGTAGACGAAAAAAGCTATGATGTGAAAATGGTATTAGAGCTTAACCGGCTGAATGTGATCGTAGTTACGGGCTTGTTACTCACTTTTTTTACCCTCTTAAATTTCCTTTTGATCGCATTTACTCCCTTAAAACAATACATTCCGGGCTATGGATCTTCGTCGGGCAGGAAGGAAGCAATAAAGATGAGTTTGAAGGCTGAAGAACTGGAAGACAAGATGAATGCACAACAAAAATATGTGACCAATCTCCAGAATATACTGAATGATAAAGTGGTGGTGGATGCGGTGAAGACGAAGCTTAAAAAAACGAAGGTAGATACGGGGATCCTGAGTGTGAAAGCGACCGAAGAATCGCAGTTATTACAAGACTTTGAAACCGGTTTGCAGAATGCCGAACTGATGAAATCCATCCGCGATTCTAAAACAAATGCGCTGAATAATTTAAGGCTCGGGAAGCCGGTTTCCGGAAAGATGATCTCGGGGTTTGCTGCTAACCATTCGAATGTTGTTTATGCCGCCAAGACGGATGAAGAAGTTAGGGCAGTGTTGAGCGGCAGCGTAATCATGACGGGTACTACCGAAACAAACAACGCATACATCGTTATCCAGTCTGAAAACCAGCTTGTTTACATATTTAAAAATAACAGCAAAATATTAAAGAAAACCGGTAACTTCGTTCATGCAGGGGAAGCGGTTGCGATCGCAGGAAAAATTCCGGGATCCAATATTTATGCTTCATTGATTGAGCTCTGGTATAAAGGACAAACTTTTGATGCTTCAAAATTCATAAAATAGTTAATATGTTTTCAAAAATTACTTCTAAAAGCAACATCGAAACCATGGTAGCGAACAAAATCAACGAAGGCACAACGATCAGCGGGGATGTATCTGCACAAACTGACATCCGTCTCGACGGAAAAGTTACAGGCAATATCCATTGCTCTTCTAAAGTTGTGATCGGGAATACCGCAAACATCACGGGGCATATTAAATGCAACGACCTTACCATTGAGGGAAAGGTGAAGGGCAACATTGAAGTGAGCGGTGTTTTGTTTTTCTGTGCCAGTGCAGTTTTTGACGGCGATGTGAAATATAAAAAACTGATCGTTGAAGAAGGCGCGAACATTACAGGCTCGCTGGTAAATATGGCTGCCGTAAAACCTGTACAACAAATTGTGCAAAATGGACAACAATCCCAAACACAACAAACCGCAACCGTCCAAACCGCCGGTTAAAGACGCAAAGAACTGGTTAGCTTATTCAGGAATGACATTTGAAATGTTTGGCACCATTGGTGTCTGCGCTGCATTGGGCTATTTCCTCGACAAAAAATTACACACGGCTCCTGTTTTAGTAATCATTTTTTTATTTATAGGATTGATACTTGCATTTTACAGGGTCTATAAACAATTAATGTAATGAAGTGGTTACTCTCTCTTCTTATCGTCACTGCATTCTTTATCGTTTCCAGTTTTTTTATTTCTGAAAAATATGTTTTATCATACCGGTGGATGACACTGGGAATGGCAATTGTTTCCTTTATTTTTTTCCTGGTCATTCTCAGAAATAAAAAGAAGGAAAACAAGCAAGTGTTAGGTGCAAATATTTCTGCGATCATCCTGAAATTTATTTTATCCATCGCTGTCGTTATTTCCTATGCTTTCCTTTATGGCATCACGAAGCAGTACGAATTCCTTTTCTTCTTTATTGCTTATATGGTTTACTCGGTTATTACTTATGTTGGAGCATATACTTATAAATAAGGTGTAAGTGATAAGGTATAAGTAATAAGTGATAGAAACTGTAAATGATCCTTTCTTTAACTTAATGGCATGGCTTTTGCGCCTTTGATTTCTGACGATTTTTCGTTAAGTTTGATAAAACACATTTCATGAAATTCAGCTCGTTTTTATTTTTATCCGCGATATTTTTTATTGTGATGACGGGCTTTAAGCCTCCGAAAAATACAGACCCGAAAAATGACATCTTATATAAGAAGTACGGTGGTGATATTGAAAAAATGATGGCAGGCGAAAGAAGAGAAGATTCACTGGCACATCCATATTTATATGAAGATAAAAAAGAAGCAGTGGATACTTCGCCGGGCATTGATGATGAATCGCACATTCTTGAACACGCGGAGATCATGCCGCAATTTCCCGACGGTGAAAAAGGATTAAAAGATTACATCGCAAGCGCAACCGCATTTATCCCGGATACACTTGTTGGAAAGAAAGCAAACGTTACAATAAAATTTTATATCAATACTTTGGGTGATGCAAAAAATCCGAAGATCATAAAAATCGATGACCCTTCTTTTGAATTGCAAACGATCATGATCGTTGACGGCATGCCTAAATGGATCCCGGGAAAACAAAACGGCAAGGAGATCAACTGCTATATTACGCTGCCGATAAAATATGGGCAGTAGATTTAATGTGTTCTTCTATAAGCAAGTTAGGTGCAAGTATTCATCAACAAACACAATAAATATGGCTGAAACATTTTCTCCAAAAACACAAGAAGAATTAAAGTTCTATGTCTATGCACTTATAGATCCACGAGACAATAAAATTTTTTATATAGGCAAAGGTAATACTAACCGAATTTTCTCTCATATAAATGAAGCAATCCAAAATCCTAAAGAAACTGAAAAATTAGAAACAATAAGATCAATAAAATCCGATAATCAAAAAGTAAAACACTACATAATTCGTCATGGATTAGAAGAAAATGAAGCTATATTATTAGAATCTGTTTTAATAGATTTCTTAACCTACAAAGATTTTATTGAGATAAGTAAAATTACAAATATTGCATCCGGACACCATTCTTTCAATCTCGGTATCAAGACAGCTGATGAATGCGAATTACTTTATAATTGTGAAGAATTAAAAAAAGAAGAAATCCAGCATAAAATTTTAGTGATTAACATAAATAAAACGTTTGAAATCGGTAGAAAAAAAAAGAAGATCCTTAATCCTATTTATAACAGGTCAAATATCTATGAAGCAACAAGAGGATGGTGGGTATTAGATAAAAATAGAGCAAAAAAATCAGACTATGTTTTAGCTGAATATAGAGGAATAATTAGGGCTGTATTTAAGCCTCAGATTTGGCTTCAAGATATAGAAAACAGAGGGAATAAAAGATGGGGTTTCGAAGGATATGAAGTTAACGAAGAAGAAATTCTTAAAATATATTTGAATAAGGAAGTACCAAAAATTAAAGGAATGGCAAATCCTATTCGTTATTTTGAATAACTCAAACTACAATATACCTGCCCCTAACAGTGGCTGTGTCGCAATGGCTACAATTTACTTAGTTCAACTTCTTTCCTTTTCAAATCTTTTCACTAATTTCAAAGTTACGGTTATAAACTACGCCACAGCGGCAAGCCACAACCGTTACCAGCAATGGTTAAAACATCAGCTTAATGGACTTTGAACCGCTAAAAATAGAATTCAAGAATTTTAATAAGGACGAATTCGTTAAAATTCAACTTATAAAATTCAAATTGGTGCAAAAAACATCTATTAAATACGCGACGAAGGTAAGTGTGGTTGCTTT
Source organism: Bacteroidota bacterium (assembly GCA_028288625.1). GTDB lineage: Bacteria > Bacteroidota > Bacteroidia > Chitinophagales > JADIYW01 > JADJSS01. The sequence goes on from JAQBNI010000114.1 coordinate 7,269, forward strand.
TAGTTTGCTCGCTATAGCTCTATTAGTTTATAGTTCTGATCATAAATTTAATCCTCTTTTCCTTCTAGGAACAGTTGCCGTTTTATTTAGTGTAATTCTAATCTCAGGAATTATAAAGACAAGAAAAAAATATCACAACGAAATACTACAACTTGCAAATAAATATCAAGAAATAAATATGGATTGTTGTTACGAAATATCAAATGATTCAATAAAATATACAGACAAAGAAAAAGTTATGGATTTTAAATGGAGTGTTTTTAAGTTTTTTGCACTTCATCAAGAATATTTAATAATCGCTTTAAATCATAACCTCGCAAGTGCTTATTTCTTTTCAAAAAAGGACTTAGACGATACTACATTTAATCGTCTTATAGAAATCGTTAAGACGAAACTTCAAGAAGATAAGATTAGATAAGTCCTCGGGTGGTAACAGCAGCTAAGCGCAAGCGGCTAGCCGCAACCGTTACCTGTAATCTTTAGATAACAGTCTGCAATAAAAATTATATCTTTATATATAATGATAAAATTTGCCAAAATATTTCTTTTTAGTCTCTTATTGATTTTATCTCTTTCAAGGTGTACTAAAAATAGTAGTAAGAAAAATTCATATAATCATATCGATACAGTAAGTCATCATATAGACACATTACCAACTGAAATAAAAAATTATAATCTGTATGATATTGTTACGCAAGTAGCAGATCATTATCCGCCTTACTCAATTCAAACAACGCACGATCCAATTGATAGCAATCTTAAAATTACATTTTTTACTACTCTTGATAAATTTGCTATACGACAAGATACTTTTAGTAGAAACACTAACACAAACGATTTTATGAAAAACTCTGGTAGTTTTCCGATAGTGATATTTTATCATGATAGCATTTCAATGGCATATTTCGGTGGTGGTGTTGGAACGCAAACATGGTATTATTTTTTAGGCAAACAATTATAACAGCACCTACCCGCAATGGCTGACGAATTCTAAAATTCAACAACATCATAATACAAAAAAAAAAGCCGCAACATTGCGGCTTTTCTTTTTTATAATAGTTGAATCTTAATTTACAATCGGGATTAATCCTCTTATACCCATATCTACAACAGAATCTAAAACAGTAACATTATCTGCACCATCAACCGGTTCATATAAGCCATCACCGTTCTTATCCTTCCATTCAAAACTTTTGTTGGTAGAAAGTGAAACCGTTATCACGATGTCGTGTGTTTCCGTTCCTGTGATCGTTAATGATACCGGGAACCTGCCCGTAACCACGCATGAACCTGCCGGAATCGGCGAAGTTAAAGCGATTGGATTAGGCACGGTCGTAGCGCCTGCAGGCGCCTGCCATACAAAGGGAGGAGGAGGAGATACAGGAATTCCTGAAGTAACTTCCGCACCACCAAAGCCTTGTGCCCTGTTTCCATTGACGGCAACAGATTGGTTTTTTACCGTAAAGCTTTGTATGTAGGTATTAAACCCGATAAACGCAGCCACCGTTCCTCCCGGATAAAACGTTCCGTAAGTTGGATGTACATATTTCATCTTAATATCGAAATTCTGGTAAGCAAGCGAAACGCGTAACCACTTGTATGTGCCAGGCGTAACCTCGCTGATCGGAACAGAGAAAAATTCCTGTCCGTCACCTGCATTTATAGATTTTGAAAAATCAATTGCATTTGAACCTCCGGCAGTAGTTTCAGGAGCTTTATATAAAATATTTCCTCCGCCTAAAAACGTTAAGCTATCCGGCGCCAGCTCTATATAGTGCGCAGACATCGCGTTGAATTTCGGCGATTGTCCTGCATGTCCCGCCGGCATCGTGGCAGGATTTCCGAAATTATTCAACCTTACCTGTGTAGAGTCAAATTTAAATTTGAAGATCAGTTTTGGTCCGCTGGGCGTAACCGGTGTATTTGTTTTGCACGAGATCATCAACGTGGAAAACGCTAAAAATAAGAATGATAATTTTTTCATGAAATTCTGTTAGCAGTGTTAAAAATCGAAGTGTAAAGATACGTCTTTTAAACCTATATCCTAAACAAATCGCGGGCGTTTTGTGTCGTTATTGCCGCTATTTCGTCCAGGCTTTTTTGATACACTGTACATAACGTTTCGGCAACAATTTTAGTATAAGCGCTTTCATTCCGCTTGCCGCGATAAGGCACCGGCGGCAAATAAGGCGAATCGGTTTCTAATACGATCTTCTGTATGGAAACATTCTTTAATGCGTTGCGTAAATGCGTGTTTTTATAGGTAACCACACCCCCGATCCCCAGGTAAAATCCGAGATCGAGAATTTCTTTTGCTTCTTCCTCTGTTCCTGTAAAACAATGAAAAACTCCGCTCGGATTTTTACCGCGAGCTTTTAAAATCTGAATTAATTCTGCTGTCGACTCGCGGGAATGTATAGCAACAGGCATATCCTTTTCCATTGCCCAATCGCACTGCATTTCAAATGCTTCTTTTTGTATTTCAAAAGTAGTTTTATCCCAATGCAAGTCTATTCCAATTTCTCCTAGGGCAACGTAGGGATAATAACCCCCGATCCCTGAAGGGGAGAATAGATTTGTTCTTATTATCTCTAATTCACTTTTATAGGTTTCCGGCTTTACATAGCAAGGATGCAAGCCCATCATTGGAAAAACATTTTCAGGAAATTGTTTTACTAAACTCAACATACCAACAATACTGTTCGAGTCCACATTCGGAATGATCATTTTTGTAACTCCTGCATTTATTGCACGTTCAATCATTTCTGTCCGGTCTGCATCAAAAGCTTCTTCATAAAGATGTGTATGTGTATCAATGATCATGTTGCAAAGTTATTCAACAAAAAATTACGGCAATACAGAAAATAAAAAATTTCCGGATAAATATTCCAGCCATTTCGGTAGACAATATTCCAAATGCTCCCGGGCTTTTTCATTATCATGCAAACAAACAATATCTCCGCTTTTAATATTTTTTATAAGTTTGGAATAACATTTTTCGGAAGATATTTTTTGGTCAAAATCCCCGGGCATAAGGGAGAAATTATAAATTTTAAATTTTGAATGTTGAATGACATTATCACCCGTGGACCGTGGACCGTCGTCCGTGGACAACATTTTCAACTGGCTTCTTTTTATCTTTCCATAAGGCGGACGAAATAAATTTGAATTAATATATTGACTAGCTCTTTTTACATCTTCCAAATAAATTTCATTTTTGGTTCTCCATCCATTTAAATGCGCATATCCATGACTACCGATCCTATGACCTTCTCCTAAGATCTGCTTCATTATTTGAGGATATTTTTCCACATTTTCACCCAAACAAAAAAACGTCGCCTTCGCATTATATTTCTTCAATTGATCCAATATCCATAAAGTGATTTCCGGGTGAGGACCATCATCAAAAGTGAGATAAATTTTGTTCTCCTTTGCAGGCATATCCCAGACAATGCCCGGATAAAGCCATTGAATAATTTTGGGAGTCCTGACGAAATACATCGTGTTAAAGTTATTAGTTATTGGTTAGAAGTTATTAGGATACGTAAAATATCATTTTATATTAAAACTGCCTTGTTTATAAATAGGCTTTAACTTGTTACCTTTGTCAAATGTCTGAAAAAGTACGTGTTCGTTTCGCGCCCAGCCCCACGGGACCGCTGCATATTGGCGGTGTACGCACGGCTTTGTATAACTATTTATTTGCGAAAAAGTATAACGGCGATTTTATTTTGCGCGTGGAAGATACCGATCAGAACCGCATGGTGGAAGGTGCAGAGCAATACATTGTTGATTGTCTTAAATGGCTTGGCATTGAACCGAACGAAGGCGTAAGCTTTGGGGACGGATCTTATACACCATATCGTCAAAGCGAAAGAAAAAACAGTTACCGTCAATACGCAGAAAAACTGGTAGAAGCAGGTCATGCATATTATGCATTTGATTCGGAAGCGGAACTGGAACAAAGTAAAGCTGCAAATCCGAATGCAAAATATGATGCGGAAACACGCGAGCATTTTAAAAATTCACTCACACTCAACAAGGATGAAGTAACCGATCTTTTGAAAAGCGATGCGCATTATGTTATCCGCATTAAATTACGTGCAAACGAAGATGTAAAATTTTATGACGAGATACGCGGATGGGTAACGGTGAATACTTCGCAAATGGATGACAAGGTTTTATTGAAAAGCGATGGCATGCCAACGTATCATTTAGCGAATGTCTGCGATGATTATGTGATGAAGATCACGCATGTCATACGCGGGGAAGAATGGCTGCCGAGTGCACCGCTTCACGTATTGCTCTACCGTTATTCAGGATGGGAAAATGAAATGCCGAAATTCGCTCATCTTCCTTTGTTATTAAAACCGGAAGGTAATGGAAAGCTAAGCAAGCGCGATGGCGATCGTCTCGGATTCCCGGTTTTCCTGCTCGAGTGGACCGATCCGAAAACAAACGAAGTCAGCAGCGGCTACAAAGAAAAAGGATATTTACCGGAAGCGGTTTTAAACATGCTCGCATTCTTAGGATGGAATCCGGGGGGAACACAGGAAATATTTTCTAAGGAAGAACTGGTGGATCTTTTCACTATCGAACATATTCATAAAGCCGGCGCGAAATTTGATTTCGAAAAAGCAAAATGGTTTAATGCAGAGTATATAAAAAGACTGGATGATAAAGTTCTCGCTTCATTGGTGAAAGAAGATGTTGAAGAAAAATTCGGAACAGTTGATACACAATATTTATGCAGGGCTTGCCGGCTTGTTAAAGAGCGATTAATTTTCTTAAACGATATCACTTCTGCTTACGGCTATTTATTTAAGACACCCGCAGAATATGAGGAAGCCATTCTCTTCAAAGTAAAAAATATTAAGGAGATATTGATCCTTGATGATTTTATTCAACTCATAGGAACATTTTATGAAAAGGATGAAGAAATAGAAAATAAAATAAAAGAGTTTGCAACCACCAATGCGATCAAGGCAGGCGACCTCATGAAATTTATTCGTGTGAGTTTAGTCGGTGAATTTTCAGGTCCTGCCATACCTGATCTTATTTTGTTACTCGGAAAGGAAGAAGCTGCGAAACGCATTCGCAATTGTTATGACCAGATCTAAAAATTAAAATAAAAATGGAAGAAAGAAAAGAAGAAGGAAGGTCGCTAAATTTTATTGAGGAAATTATTGACAACGATCTTAAAGCCGGGAAATATACTTCCATATTAACCCGTTTTCCACCGGAACCCAATGGTTATTTGCATATGGGTCATGCTTCTTCTATTTGTTTAAATTTTGGAGTAGCGCAAAAATTCGGTGGAAAAACAAATCTTCGTTTTGACGATACAAATCCTGAAACAGAAGATACGGAATATGTTGAAAGCATCAAGGAAGATATCAGGTGGCTGGGTTTCACCTGGGCGAATGAATTTTATGCAAGCGATTATTTTGATAAGCTGTATGAATTCGCGGTTCAGTTAATAAAACAAGGTGATGCCTACGTAGATGACCTTACGGCAGATGAAATTGCAGAACAAAAAGGCACACCAACGGAAGCGGGAAAAAACAGTTCGTTCCGTGATCGCACAGTGGAAGAAAATCTTGATCTGTTCGCACGAATGAAGAACGGAGAATTTGAAGAAGGCAAAAAAACTTTGCGCGCAAAGATCGATATGGCATCACCAAATATGCTGCTGCGTGACCCACTCCTCTACCGCATAAAATTTGTACATCATCACCGCACCGGCGATATATGGTGCATTTACCCGATGTATGATTTTGCGCACGGACAAAGCGATTCGATTGAACACATTACACATTCTATTTGTACGCTTGAGTTTGTGCCGCACCGCGCTTTATACGATTGGTGTATTGAAAAGCTCGGCATTTACCCTTCACATCAATATGAGTTTGCACGACTGAATGTAAATTATACAGTGATGAGCAAGCGAAAATTGTTGCAGCTTGTGAATGAAAAACATGTTACAGGATGGGATGATCCGCGCATGCCTACAATCTCCGGAATGCGTCGACGCGGTTTTACTGCAAGCGCGATACGCGAGTTTTGCGACAGGGCGGGAATTGCAAGACGTGAAAAGATAAATGATATTTCGCTGCTGGAGTTTTGTGTGCGTGAGGAATTAAATAAAATTTCTTTGAGAAGGATGGTGGTGTTTGATCCGTTGAAAGTAGTGATCACAAATTTTAAGGAAGATATTTTTGTTGATATAGAAAATAATCCGGAAGATGAAAATGCAGGAATGAGATCTGTTCCTTTCAGCAAAGAAATTTATATAGAGCGTGAAGATTTCCTGGAAACCCCGCAAAAAAAAGCTTTTCGTTTAGCATACGGACAAAGCGTCCGGTTGAAAGGCGCTTATATTATTACCTGCAACGAAGTAGTAAAAGATATTGAAGGAAATGTAATTGAAGTTCACTGCACCTATCATCCGGATAGCAAGAGCGGACAGGATACTTCCGGAATTAAAGTACATGGCACATTGCATTGGGTAAGTATTCTTCACGCAAAGCAAGTGGAGATCCGCGAATACGACCGCTTGTTTAAAGTGGAAAATCCAAATAACGAAGAAGGCGATTTCAAAGAATACATTAATGACGACAGTTTACATGTTATTCCGAATGCATATGCTGAACCTGCATTGGCGGATGATAAAGCGGGAGAACATTTCCAGTTCCTGCGTAAGGGTTATTTCTTTATGGATAAAGATTCCGGCGGCGATCAGCTTATCTTTAATAAGACTGTTGGATTGAAAGAAGGCTTTGTGAAAAAGGATGGTGGTTTGGTAACGGAGAAGGTTAAATAAGTCCACTGACGACAGTCGACAGACCACGGTTACAGTTTTTATCTTCAACATTTCTCAATGATCAAAAAAGGCACAAAATTATACAGCATTGTACATCTCAAATGTCCGAAGTGCCAGGAAGCAAATCTTTTTACAGATCCCAATCCTTATCATTTAAAAAAGGTACTTGACATGCCTCCTTATTGCCCGGTTTGCCGGCAGGATTTTATCATGGAGCCGGGATTTTATTCCGGAGCTTTATGGATAAGCTATCCATTTGTAGTTTTCATCCTGATACCGCTTGCAGTGATACAAGTGATCTATTTTAAATTCCCTCTGCTGCTGGCATTCTTTATATCACTCTTGATCATGCTGGTGCTGCAGCCGTTGATCATGCGCTATAGCCGCGCAATATGGATCAACATCTTCGTTAAGTATGATTCTGATAAAATGTGGCTGGATGATTTTTGACTACCGCTCCACGATCGCGTAAATCGCATTCATGATCTTCTCGAGGTTTGCCGGATAATTTACCCAGTTCTTATCTGTTCTCGGTGCATAAAAAGAAACATGAGTTTTATTTTTTCTTTCACCAACGGTTACGGCAACATCCAATGGAACAGCTTGCGGCGATCTTTTTAAACGCTCGTTACATGCTGCATCATTATCTCCGCAATCATATTCTTTTTCTAAATCGAAAAAATCCATGTCCACAATATATTGCGCAAGTTTCGTCAATTCATCTTTCGAAATTTTCTTCTCCGTTCTCTGAACACCTTCACTTTTTGTTTTGTATTCGCGCTGTACCACGCCGGTTTGCGAAATAGCAATATGTTCGTACAGCTTAGAATCATTGCTGGTTACAGTACCGCCGCCGCTTACATAAATATCTATATAATCCTGAGGGTTGATGATCACCGGCACTTTTATCTTCAGCGTTCTCATCACGCTGTCCAGCACTCTTTTATTTGCGGCATGGATGGAATCGGCTTCCTTCGTATACAATGCATATGTTTCCGTAACAGCAGGGTTACTCTTGTAAACATTAGTATTATTGGGCTTCCTGTTCACCGGGATCTCATCATCGATTTGCTCCTTTGTTTTCGGCATCGGCTCATTTCGCCTGTTATAAGAAGCATTATTGTTGATGACAGGATTACCCTCAAATGTAAAATTCCTAGCGTCCTTGGTAGTATCCAATACAAACTTTTTAGCCGGCGGAGAGCTGCTTTTTTCTTCCGTATATTTCTTTCCCTTAACAATAGGATGCGTAGAAAAATCCTCATCTGAAAATGGTTTTTTATTTTCAACCTTTGGTTTCTCAGTTTCCTTTTGCTTTGCAATTTCCTTCGACTTGATTTCTGTTTTTTCAGGAGTGGGAGTATTTACAATTTTTTCCTGTACTTTTTCTTTCTCTTTTGTCGTCTTTGATTTTACCGTACTTCCCTTAATGATCGGCTGCGTGGACAAATTTTCCAGGTGGCTTGTATCTACCGGCTTATAATTCGGATTAGAAACATTCTGTTTTTTCGTATCTACAGATTCTATCTTTTGCTTTTCAATAGCATTCATATCCTTCGTTACATTCCCTGTTTTAACCTGCATCTTTTGTGTGCTGTCTGCGCGGTTCCATAGCTCATCAAATTCCGTCTTTGAAAATTGTGCGAACGAAATATTATTTGCGTAAATACAAACAATGCAAGTGATAATAATTTTAAACCTGTTTTTCATGGAGCTGTTTTTTCAATCTTCAATACCTTTTAACATAGGTACAAAGGTAAAATAATCAAACGTTTCTTTCTCATATTCATTGTTATCCAATCGTTTAATCCTCAACATTTGTTGCCTCTCGCCTTCACCAAGCGGAATAACGATAAAGCCATTCACCTTCAGCTGCTGTAATAATTTTTTAGGGATCTCCGGCGCAGCGGCAGTGATAAGGATCTTATCAAAAGGAGCATGTTCAGGTAAGCCTTTAAAGCCATCGCCAAAAAATGTATGGACATTTGTATATCCGAATTTGTCGAGCACTTTCTTTGCCTTTTCCGATAACGGCTGATGCCTTTCTATGGTATACACATCGGCGTGAAGTTCAGCCAGTACCGCGGACTGGTAACCGGAACCTGTACCGATCTCCAGCACTTTATCACCTTTCTTTAATTCCAGTAAAGCAGTCTGGTAGGCTACTGTAAACGGGTTCGATATCGTTTGTCCGCGACCGATCGGGAAGGGTTTATTTTCATATGCATTGTCTTCAAATGTACTGTCAATAAAAAAATGACGCGGGATCTTTTCTATCGCTTCGAGCACCTTTTTATCCTTAATATTCAAGTCCTCCAGTTCTTTAACTAAACGCTTGCGTAATCCCTGGTGTCTGAACGTATCCTGCATACCTGCAAAATTACTTTCTAATTCGAAAATATAAAGGTTAAAGTATCGACATTGTTTATAAATAGTCGATAGTTTGATGGTCAATTGTCAATGGTTAAAAGCAAGCACTATGGTCTATCGACCATCGACTATGGACATTTTTTTTCTTACCTCTCCCCTAGCCCCTTTCCTTATTAAGGAGAGGGGAAGAATCCGCAAGCGGATTCGGGGTGTGGTAGAAAAAAATCAATCTTCTTATACAGATCGAGGCAACCCGGAAAGAACACACGTGTCTTTAAACTGTTAATATTTTCCGGCGTGTAATATTTTCGGATAAAAGACTACCAATAAACTTAAACAACAAAGTAAAAATGCATAAGTCGGTTATTTACACTTTCCTGATCTTCCTGAATTTTAGCGGGTTTGCAAATTCCATCCGTGGAATTATAACAGATGCAAATAAAAAACCGGTTGAGTTTTCAAATATTATTTTACACAAATACGATGCTCCCGCTTACCTCAACGGTACGACGACAGACAGCCTCGGAAATTTTGAGATACAAAATATTGATACAGGAAATTATTTTATGGAGATGGTATATGTCGGTTATAAAACGGATACGATAAAAAATATAGCATTACAAAATAATGATACAAAGGACCTCGGAATGCTGGTGATGCAAACTGAAGAACATATTCTGAAAGGCGTTGAGATCACAGGGAACAAACCGATCATTGAACGACGTGCAGACCGTATTATTTTTAATGCGGAAAACAGCACGGCAGGTACCGGAGAAAATTTACTGGAGCTGTTACGATCGGTGCCGAGCGTTACGGTAAGCGGCAACGATGAGATCCGTATCAATGGGAAAAACCAGGTGCAGGTGATGATCAACGGCAAACTGGAAACGATAAACGGCGATCAGCTTGTTACCTTATTAAAATCCATTCAATCCAACAATGTAAAAAAGATCGAAGTGATCAGTAACCCTTCTGCAAGATTCGACGCTACGGCAAAGGGCGGCATTCTCGATATTCAGCTGAAAACAAATATGAGATCGGGCGTCAACGGCAATATTTACACCAGCTATAAGCAAAACAAGCAGGGCAGTACTAACGACGGTTTCACACTGAATATCAATTATAAAAAATTAATCATCAGTACAACATATAATTTCGGAGTGGAGAATCACACCAACACAAAAGTTTTTATAAGGAATTTCCCAAAGGATACTTTTGTGCAACAGTTCAGGGAAAATACAGTCGATAAAAGCAGGTTCATGTATCATTATGCGAACCTCAATGTCAAATACAATATCAATGAAAAAAATATGATCGGTATAGGCGGAGAATTTTTTACTTTCCGCAATCCTCGCAACCCAATGTCGAGCCTGGATATTGCAAACCTCTTAACGAACACCATAGATTCTTCTCAAAGTACGTCTATAAAAAGTATGACAAAGATGTTGAATCCCTCGGTAAATGTAAATTATAAAGGAAATTTAGATACTGCCGGCAGCACGATTGAATTCACTTATGATTATTCTTATTTTAAACTGAATACCAACAGTCATTTGAATACTGCATATCTCGATGCCAGTAAAATAGAATATGGAGACCGTCTTGATTTTACCCAGGACAATCCATTCCTCGTGAATTTACATACTGCAAAACTGGATTATTATAAACCGCTGAAACATAAACATTCCATTGATTTCGGCGCAAAATTCAGCTGGACAAAAACCCACAATGATATTCAATTTAATAATTTATTTGGTGATCAGTATGTAAATGATCTTACAAAATCGAACGAATTCGTATACATGGAAAACACAAATGCATTATACTCTACATGGAGTAAATCATGGCTGAAAGGCTGGAGTACAAATGTTGGGATGCGTATAGAAGAAACGAATACCAACCAGCATTCCATCACATTAAATACCACGACTAAGAAACATTACGTCGATTTTTTCCCGAGTGCATTCATTCAAAAAATCGTTAAGGAAAAACATATTTTCAATTTGAATTACAGCAGGAAAATTCACCGTCCTGACTTCAAGGATCTCAACCCCTTCAAGTTTTATCAAAGCAAATATTATATATGGACAGGCAATGCAGACCTGAAACCTGAATACATTAACGTATTTGAGTTTACTTATACTTATGACAATGCGTACAGTATTGTTATTGGTTATGAAAACAAAAAAAATAATTACACTTACCTCGCCATACAAAATGATAATGACTATGTGACTACTTACCAGGCTACGAATTTTAAAGTACGCAACAACCTGAATATTACCGTCACCGTTACAAAAGATCTATTTAAATGGTGGAACATTTCTTATTCCGCAGCGTTCTCTTATTTCCGTTACAATTCAGTTGTAAATAATACAGATTATAAAGTGAGTTCTAAAAAATATGGATTTTCGATGGAGAACACATTTAATTTACCGAAAGAATTCAAAATTAATTTATTCGGTTTTTATCAGTCGCCATTCCTCGATGCAACGGATATGATGAGACCGAACGGAGTGGTTAATTTTTCTATCCAGAAAACATTCCTTAAAAAATCTCTAAAAATAAAATTAGGTGTGAATGATATTTTCAATACGCTGAATAATTCTTACGATACAAGATTTCAGAATATTGATACACGCTATAAAGAAACATTCGCTGCAAGATGTCTTCTTGTCGGAATATCTTATAATTTCAATAAAGGAAAAGAATTCAGGAATACACAATCCGATAAAAGCAACAGCGACGAAAAGAGCCGTATCCATTGATTCATTTGAAATAGTACGATTCTGCCGGATGTTCGTCCGGCAGTTTTATTTTTAACCCCTAGCACACCCCTGTCGGATATTCTATCCGACAGTTTATTGAACATTAATTTTAATCTAATACGCCGGATAGAACATCCGGCGGCTTTTATCGTTTGTTTTTGTATTTTTAAGCCCTTAATTGACATAGAGATGCAAATCAAATTTGGTACCGACGGCTGGAGAGCAATTATAGCACAGGAATTTACAACAGATAACGTTGCTCGTGTGGCTTATGCTACGGCGCTTTGGGTAAAAGAAGACAATAAAAATCCCGCCGTTACTATTGGTCACGACTGCCGTTTCGGCGGTGAATTATTTATGCAAACAGCAGTGAAAGTTTTATGCGGACAAGGCGTGAAAGTTTTTATGCATAAAGGTATTTGCTCCACGCCGATGATCTCGCTCGGCTGCAGGAAATTAAAAACAAATGCAGGTGTTGTGATCACCGCGAGTCACAATCCACCTTCTTATAACGGGTATAAATTAAAATCAAGTTACGGCGGACCAAGCACGCCTGCTGACATTGCAAAAGTGGAAGCCCTCATTCCGGAAAAGGCAGAAATTCCTGCAACAACAATGGAAGAATATCAGCAGCAGGGCTTGCTGGAAATTGTTGATCTCGAGGAAATGTATTTCAAGCATGTGGAATCATCTTTCGACATGAACAGCATACGCAATTGTGGTTTGATCTTTGGATATGATGCGATGTTTGGCGCCGGACAAAATATTACGCGCCGCTTGCTTCCAAATAATCTCGTGTATCTGCATTGCGATGAAAACCCCGGCTTTCATGGACAAGCGCCGGAACCGCTGCACAAAAATTTGCAGGAATTTTCAAAGCTGATCAAACACTCTACAGATATTGAATTTGGCTTTGCAACTGACGGCGATGCCGACCGTATCGGCGCTTACGATCCTGATGGAAATTTTATCGATTCGCATCATATCATTTTATTACTGATCCACTATCTCCACAAATATAAAGGCATGAGCGGAAAGGTGGTGATCTCTTTCACTGTTTCTGATAAAGTAAAAAAACTTTGTGAGCATTATAATATTCCCTGCGTGGTGACGCCGGTCGGATTTAAATATATCTGCGAGATCATGGTGAATGAAGATGTGCTTGTAGGCGGTGAGGAAAGCGGTGGTATAGCAGTAAAAGGACACATCCCGGAACGCGATGGTGTGTGGATGGCGCTGGTCTTGATGGAATTTATGGCGAAAACAAAACAACCTATACGCGAACTCATCGAAGAAGTGTATGCTATTGTAGGCGCATTTGATTACGACCGTTATGATCTGCATATTTCCGAAGAAGTAAAACAAAAAGTGATCTCGAATTGCAGGAATGATGTCTATAAAAATTTCGGAAAATTTTCGATAGAGCGAAAAGAAGATATTGACGGGTGGAAATATTTCCTGGGTGACGGCGCATGGACAATGATCCGTGCGAGCGGCACGGAACCTGTGCTGCGCGTCTATGCTGAAGCGAAGGACAGGGAAAGCGTGATTGATGTGCTCGAAACGGTAAAGGCAACGCTGCTGAATTAAATATGCAAATTTCAGAATTAAAAATTATGTTTAAGCGAAACGCTCCTTCGTGCTGCCGAAAGTTTGCATGCATCATTTTTATACTCGTCTTATTCCAACATCCTGCTTATTCAAAATGCCATAGAAAAAAAGATCCTGCGGGAAAAAAGCCATACATTATTATACAGGATACTGCAAGTACAGGTTCCGGTACGCAAATTCACAGCGATACGATCTTCAACAAAAGTTATCCTATAAAAAAAATTATTACTTCTTATACTTTGGCACCCGACACCATACGGCAAAATCCAAATGTATATGCAGTTAATTACGATACCGTTTTTCATTATGATTATGTTCCTGTTGATCCGTTATCTGCTTATCCGGGCAAAATAAAAATGATTAAACCTTATAAATTTTTTGAACCTTCCCGTGTATTGAATAAGTCACGCGTGGCATTGGTCACAGGTTTGGAAGGCGGCTTGTATGCGATCGCAAATGTATGGTGGAGCAGCGCATGGTATTCTAAATACGATAAGGTAAAATTTCATTTTTTTAATGATTGGGGTGAATGGAACCAAATGGATAAAGTAGCGCATGCGTTCAATTGTTATTTTGAATCGAAGTGGACTTATGATCTGTATAAATGGGCAGGCGTAAAAGAAAAAAATGCGATCTGGATCGGAATGCTTGCAGGAATGGCGTGGCAATCTTCCATTGAAATCAATGACGGCTTTCAGAAAAAATGGGGTTTCTCCTGGGGAGATATGGGAATGAACGCATCAGGTTCTCTCCTCTTTGGATTGCAACAATATTTCTGGCACGATCAAAGGATGCAATTAAAAATTTCCGCTTTCCCCGTAAATTATTCAAAATACAACGACCAGGATCTCAAGGATAGAACGGATAAATTATACGGCACATCGTTTACAGAAATTTTATTGAAAGATTATAATGCAGAAACTTTCTGGCTAAGCATTAGTCCAGGATCATTTATAAAAAATCCAAATTCTAAATTTCCAAAATGGTTTGAAGTATCATTAGGCTAAGGCTCTTCGGGAATGCTCGGAGGCTATAGAAATGTATGGTCGAAAAACGATCTCGGCGGCGATGTTGCACTGGAGAATGCAGATCCTGCAGACCTTGTTGACAGAACAGATATCCAGCGTATGCATCGCTTTTATTTTTCTTTTGATATCGACTGGACGAAGCTTCCTGTTAAAAGACATTGGGCTAAGGGCTTGATGAAGGTGCTCAACATTATCAAAATTCCTGCTCCTGCTTTGGAGTTCAACGATAATCATCATGGTAGCAAGGTTGCGTGGCACTGGTTGAAGTTTTAATGTTGTATGTTGAATGATAAATGATGAATTTAAGGAAAATTTAGTCTCAACAGAATCTCTTTTGATTTATAACCTATCTTCCTAATAAAATTTTAGTGAAAGTGAAAAACAGAAATATAAAACATACAACATTCAACATACATCATTCAACATTATCACCATGATCAAAGAACTCATCAACATTTTCGGAAGAGACCTTGATAAACTCAGGGAAGAGATCAGCTTGTATAAAAATGAAAATGATCTGTGGATCGTGAAGGACGGCATCAACAACTCAGCAGGGAACTTATGTTTGCACCTTATCGGTAACCTCAGCCATTTTATCGGCGCAACACTTGGAAATTCAGGGTATATCCGGAACCGTGATCTTGAATTTTCTTCGAAAAATATTCCCCGTGAGGAAATGATCCGCTCCATAGAAAAAACAATTCTGATTGTAGAAAGTACGTTGAGTAAAATATCTCCGGAAGATCTTCAAAAAAATTTTCCATTGGAAAAACACGGTGGGATCGTCACCATCGAATACATGCTGTTGCATTTAATGACGCATTTAAGCTATCATCTCGGACAGATCAACTATCACAGAAGACTGGTTAATGTTTGAAGAACGCAGAATAAAGCAGGAAGACAAATCCTGTTACTGCAATCAAACCATGTCCGACTGCCAGCCATTTAGGAATTGATTTTCCCGTAACATCTCTCAAAAAAAGATAAGCGCCTCCTGTTGCCGCTACAACAAACAGTACGATGCTTTCCGTAAAACCCGGACCATTACTTCGCGAGTAAACGATTAGCAATATCAGCGCTGTAGCTACAAATGCGCCATGTATCAATGCAACTGCTTTAGGTGTTTCCTTATTTTGCAAAACGAGCGCCAAAAGGTACATACCGCCAATTGCTCCGAGGGCAAATAACCCGATGATTGAATAAAGCATGATAATTAATTTATGGTGATTAATTTGATCTTTTTTCTATTAATTACGGATCACCACATCTGCCTCAATATTGCCTTTTAAGATCTAAGGCAATTTTTTCTGCTGCTGTTGCTTCCCGGATTGAAATGACCATCATAGTTTCTTAATGGTAACAATTCGCGAAATCTATTGTTTAGATTTAACTAAGCGCATAAGGCTAGCCATAAGTTAGAAATCCGTTGCGCACTACAAAAAAACATCTAAAAAAAAGTTATGAAAAATGGATCTGTAAATGTTATTGTCGTCATCGGTGCCGGATCAATAGGTCAGGCGATTGCGCGAAGGATTAGCGCAGGCAAGCACATCTTGCTTGCTGATCTTCGACAGGTAAACGCTGATGCGGCTGCAAAAGTACTCAGTGAAGCCGGGTTCGAAGTGAGCACTGCAATTGTTGATGTCTCTTCACGCGAGTCTGTCCATTCGCTGATTAAGAAAGCGACATCGCTTGGCAGCATCACGGGGCTTATACATGCAGCCGGTGTTTCTCCATCACAGGCATCACCATCCACGATACTCAAGATTGATCTTTATGGTACAGCACTTGTGCTCGAGGAATTTGGCAACGTCATCGCACACAACGGAGCCGGTGTGATAATTGCTTCCCAGTCAGGGCACCGACTGCCGGCACTAACGCCTGAGCAAAATAAAGCGCTTGCAACTACCCCCTCCGATGAGTTACTTTCTCTTTCAATGCTTCAGCCCGATCAGATCAAAGATTCGTTGCAAGCGTATCAGGTTTCCAAACGCGGCAACTCTCTTCGGGTGATGGCAGAAGCAGTGCGATGGGGAAAGCGCGGCGCACGTGTCAACACGATCAGTCCGGGCATCATCATTACACCTCTTGCCAAGGACGAACTGAGCGGTCCACGCGGCGAGGGATATCGTAGAATGATCGAGGTGTCCGCAGCCGGGCGCGCCGGAACCCCGGATGAAGTTGCAGCTGTTGGAGCGCTCCTGATGGGCCCGGATGGTGGGTTCATCACCGGCAGTGATTTCTTAATGGATGGCGGAGTGACGGCAGCCTACTGGTATGGAGATCTCGCTCCGAAATAATGCTGGATGGTTACACGTTATAGATATTAGTTATTAGTTATTAGTAGGAGCAACTCTTTTTCAAACAACATTTGTTTTTTTAACTAAAATAATTTGATCTTACAGATTCTTTATCGTAATATTGCAATATAATAATTAACAATGGGCGCAACTAAAACTGAACATTTTACGGATAGACAAAACGCTATCGCGATATTGATTAAAGCATTAGCACATCCTGCAAGGGTTGCTATTGTTGAATATTTAATGAAAGTAAATACCTGTATTTGTGGTGACATTGTTAATGAATTACCACTCTCACAACCTACAGTCTCACAGCATTTAAAGGAGCTCAAAACCGCCGGGTTGATAAAAGGTACTATTGAAGGAAATGCAATTTGTTATTGCCTGGATGAGAAATCAATTTCTAAGCTTGAAGATTATTTTGCAAATATTTCAACAAGATTAGAAAAGAAAAAGAATTGTTGTTAAATCTAAAATTAAAAAAATGAACACTTTATTTCCAAGAATGCATGTTAGCTTATATGTAAGCAACATTCAAAAAACAATTGAGTTCTATACCAATTTCTTTGGTCAGGAACCTATCAAAGTAAAACCCAATTATGCAAAGTATGTATTAGAGAAACCGTCCTTAATTATCTCCTTTGTAGAAAACAAAGAAAGAGTAAAAGCTAATTTCGGGCATTTGGGTTTTCAGGTGGAAACTCAGGAAGAGTTGGAAAACAAACTTTCAGAAGCTAAATTGAAAAACCTTCTTATCAAAGAAGAAATGGACACCAACTGCTGTTACGCGAAACAAGATAAATTTTGGGTAAAAGATCCGGACAACTTTCAATGGGAAGTTTATTTTTTCCATGAAGATGTAGCGTTCAATGATCCGTACTATGAAAATAAGGATGCAACAGGATGTTGTTCAGTTTCCTCAGAAAATGTAAAATCTGACTGCGGATGTAATGCAAATGTTTCAAGTTCAACTGAAAAAGCTGCCGCGTGTTGTTAATAAAAAAGTTTTTTCTCAAATATCGAAAACATTTGATCATTATAAGTGCACTTGCCATATTACAATTGATCTTTGGTTTTGATCCAAAATTTTGCATCATAAATATTCTCTGGCTATTTGTATAAAAGATGGCAATTAAAAAAGTATTAGTGCTTTGCACAGGAAACAGTTGCAGAAGTCAAATTGCAGAAGGTTATATAAAGTATTTTGCCGGAAATACAGTATTAGTTTATAGTGCGGGAATAGAAACGCATGGGGTAAATCCCAGGGCAATTGTAACAATGCAGGAAGACGGTATAGATATTTCAAATCAAACATGTAACCATCTGAATGAATATAGAAATATTGACTTTGATTTTGTGATCACTGTTTGCGACAATGCAAAAGAACAATGTCCTTATTTTTCAACCAACGTTAAGCTGTTTCATATAAATTTTCAGGATCCTGCAAAAGCAATTGGAAGTGAAAAACAGATAAGCGACCAGTTCAGAGAAGTGAGGAAAGCTATCAAAAGCTATTCCCTACAATTTGTAAAAGAATATATAGCAGAAATAATTCCAAATAATCTATAACAATTAACTTTTTATCTTTTCCTGTAACCTTTTACATTCACATCACTCTAAATAGTATTAAACACTAAAAAATTAATACTATGATCTACGCAGCAATCGGACTATTCGCCTTAGCAGCATTACTTGGACTCACGATCTTAATCAAATGGCTTTCAAAAAGCGACGCATCAAACGCGGTAAAATATGCTCACGGCTTAGCAGCCGCCACAGCATTGGTCTTATTAGTGATTTATTCCGCTAAAAACCAGGACCATTTTCCAAAGATCAGCATTATTTTGTTTGTCATTGCAGCATTGGGCGGGTTTTATATGTTCATCCGCGATATGAGTACAAAGTACAGATCCATCGGCATTGCAGCTATACATGCCTTACTTGCTGTAAGCGGTTTTGTTGCTTTGTTATTGTTTGCATTTGCTTAATTTTGTAAACTCATTTGCATTGACGATGGAAGTAATCAATAGAAAAGAATATACGGACACAGAGGTCATCAACAAGATCCTGAACGGAGAATCTGAATTGTATGAGATCCTGATCAGGAGATACAACCCTTTTTTATACAGAATCGGTAGATCTTACGGTTATTGCCACCAGGACACAGAAGATCTTATGCAGGAAAGTTTTGTGAATGCATATTTTGCTTTATCAAAATTTGAGAACCGTTCTGCCTTTAAAACATGGCTGACCCGCATCATGCTGAACAATTGCCATACCAAAAAACAGAAATCCAGCTTTAAGAATGAAATTGCGTTTGCAAACGCAGAAAACTCAGATCTAATGTTTCATCAACACATACAAACAGATAAAACCGTCATCAATAAAGAATTGGGACACGTGATAGAAAATGCACTCCTTGGAATAAACGATGAATACAGAATTGTTTTTACCTTGCGTGAATTGAACGGCTTATCTGTTGCCGAAACGGCAAATGTGCTGAATATTACGGAAGGCAATGTAAAAGTGAGGCTGAACCGCGCGAAATCAATGCTCCGTTCTGAGATCGAAAAAATTTATTCTCCTGAAGATATTTTTGAATTTAATCTTGTGTATTGCAACAGGATAGTGGAGAAAGTGATGAAAGAAATAAGTCGTGAGTCGTAAGTCGTGAGATGTCATAGGTTATTTGTTATTTGGATTAATAATACAACATTCAACATTTATCATTCCTCACTCCTCATCATCACTGATAAACTCCGTGATCTTCGCTTTGATATAATTTACTGCCTCGCCAATCGTAACATTCGGCGGCATGGTGAGTTCATCAGGTTTTACAAATACATTCACGATGCAGGGTTCAGCAGCAGACAATGCACTCACCACTGCGCCTTTGAGTTCCGCAGCTTCTCTAACCGTATACCCCGTTGCACCGCATGCCTCCGCAAATTTTGCATAATCAGGATTAAACAAATGCGTTTCATATTCCGGGTTACCGGATTTTGCTTCTTCTTCCATTTGTATCAATCCCAACTTTGAATTATTAAAAATGAAAATCTTAACCGGCAGCTTGTAGCGCACAGCAGTAGCAAAATCAGCCATCAGCATCGCAAAGCCACCATCGCCGCAAAGCGCGATCACCTGTTTACCCGGGTATAAAAGCTGTGCGCCAATTGCGCCCGGTAAACCGTACGCCATAGATGCCAGTCCACCCGAAAGTGTAAACCGCTGCGTTGCTTTCATATAAAAATGTCGCGCGCCCCATACCGTTACGGTCCCGGTATCACAAACAATAATTGCATCATCCGCTGCGTGATCACTGATCGTCCTTGTGAGTGTTTGCGGGTGGATCGGTACATCCTTACTCGTTTCCATTTTATTCTGATGCTTTAACCATCCTATCATTTCATCCTGCATGTCCGTTAAAAATTTATTATTCTTTTTTTCGGACAGGAGCGGAAGCAGATCATCCAGCGTCAATTTACAATCACCTACAAGCGCAACACTTACAGGATGCCTTCTGCCGATGTGGCTTGCGTTTTCATCGATCTGAATAACGGGGACATGTTTGCCGGGATAAAATCCGGAGTATGGAAAATCACTTCCTGCGATCATCAACAGGTCGCATTCCTTCATAGCTTTGTATGCAGGTTCCGTACCAAGCAAGCCAATCCCGCCCAAAGTAAATGCATTCTCATCCGGCAAAATATCTTTGCCGCGCAATGCTTTTATGATCGGCGCTTTCACATGAGCTGCAACTTTCAATAATTCTTTCACACCATTTCTTGCACCGATTCCCGCGAGGATACAAATTTTTTCCGCATTGTTGATCAGTTCTGCTGCATGCTGCAATTCTTCTTTTGATGGACGCAATTCATAATGCTGGCGAAGCACAGGATTTCCTTTTACATATTTACTTACTTTTTGAGTGGCGATATTTGCGGGAATGGTGAGGTGTGAAACGCCTTTTTGTGCGAGCGCTACCTGGCACGCAAGGGCGGCAATTTCAGGTAATTGCCTTGGATCTAATAAAACCTGGTTATAAATCGAAACATCTTCAAACAGCGCTTTTAAAGCAACTTCCTGCTGGTAAGATGTTCCCAAATATTCTGTTTCCACCTGCCCGGTGATTGCCAGCACAGGTGCGTGATCAGCCTTCGCATCATATAGTCCATTGAGTAAATGTATAGCGCCCGGTCCAGCAGTTCCTACGCATACCGCCAGTTCTCCGGTGAGTTTTGCCTGCGCACTTGCAGCAAATGCACCGCTTTCCTCATGCATCACATGAATAAATTTTATAGTATCCTGCTTCCTGATCGATTCAATTAATTCGTTGATCGCATCACCGGGAATTCCAAAAATATATTTCACACCATATTGTGTGAGTACATCCAATAAAACGTCACAGACATTCATAACCATCGTTTTAATTATTCCAATAATTATCTCTACTGATGACAATAATTCTTTGAAAAAGTTTTTGGAAGTGAATGAGAGTGAGGTGATGTCATATCAGTAGTTTGGACACTAAGCGTGGTCTTATGATTTGCTTAACCATTGTCTTACTTTAAACATAAAAAAGGAGCAACACTGTTGCTCTCGTCGGGTTTTTTAGACTTACGCAAAATTGCGATATACAAAATTGTTATGTATTTATAAATGTGTCAAGATGCAAATTGATAAAATATGAGATGCTAATGGATGCTAAATCCTTGGAAAGATCAACAGAAATTCTGCGCCATCCCCGAGAATGCTTTCTGCAGTAATAAAACCTTTATGGTTATCCATGATCTTCTTACAAATAGCTAAGCCAATACCCGTGCCGTCAAATTCATTTCCGTTTAAGCGCTGGAATATTCCGAATATTTTATCCCTGAAATGATTTTCAAATCCAATACCGTTATCCTTTATGGTGATGCATAAATAATTATCCGGATTTATCTTTAATACTTCTGCAATTTTATCATCAACAGGCTCCGGCATGATCTCCACCAGGGGTTCAGGCTTGTTATTAAATTTTATAGCATTGCTGATCAGGTTCTGGAACAACTGATGCATTTGCCCCGGAACGCCATCGATAACCGGTAGTGTACCGATAGACAGCACGGCATTCGTTTCCTTAATGCTGATCTCCAGATCATCCTTTATATTATTCAGCAATTTATTGAGATCTACCTTTGAAAATTTTATCGTTTGATTGGACAGTTTCGATAACGTAAGGACATCCTCGATCAGCAATTGCATACGGTTAGATGATTTGATGATCTTCTCCACATAATTAATTTCTCCATCTTTAAAACGGTCGTTAAGTTTTGCCTGCAGAATATTTCCAAACGTCTGGATCTTGCGCAACGGCTCTTTCAGATCATGCGATGCGACAGATGCAAATTGCAGCAGATCCATATTCGATCTTTCCAGCTGCGAATTGATGTCCGCAAGCTTGCTGGAAGTTTTTTTCAGGTTTTCAAAGCTTTGCGCAATAACATCTTCCGCTTTCTTTTTATCTGTAACATCTGTGGAAATACTCACTAATCCATCCATCATTTTTACAAGCACAATTTCAAACCAGCGATGATTTTTTTCGTCAAAATAAAGATATTGATCAGGCTCTCCGGTTTCGACCGTTTTTTTAAAATGCGCAAACAGATCAGAGCCCCCCGCCGGAATAAACTCCGACACGCGTTTACCAATCAGGCTTCCCGGCGCAGCATTGATCATTCTTTCCTGCATCGTGTTTGCCGCAATATATTCAAAGTCTATGATCTCATTGTTCTCATCCCTGATCGCACGCTTAGCATTGATAGCGCTTGGAGAGCTGTTGAATACTGCCTGTAGCAGACTCGTCAATTTTTTTGTTTCCGTGATGTCTATAAAATTCACGACCACGCCGTCTGTATTTTTATCCTGCTTGAGATAAGGGTTGATCCTGATCAGTATGATCGCATCATCACTCAACATAATTTCTTTTTCAAAAGTATTTCCGGAATGCATCACTTCCTTTATAGTCGCAGCGAGGTCGAGGTTTTTTATTTTTGTAGTGATGTCATTTATCGAGCGGTTAATATCCGTATCGATTAAGTTGATCATACGTCTTACGGATGGCGTAAATTTCCGGATGATCATTTTACGGTCGACCAGTATTTGTCCCACATCTGAATTGCTGAAATAATTATTCAGGTCGTCATTCAATTCAGTAAGCTCTTTTATTTTTAACTGGTGTTCAGCGCTCACCGTATGTAATTCTTCGTTCAGCGACTGCAGCTCTTCGTTGGTACTTTGCAGTTCCTCGTTTGAAGAAAGCATTTCTTCGTTTGCACTTTGCAGCTCTTCGTTTGCTGTTTCCACTTCTTCAATCACCAACTGTAGATTCGTACGCGTTTCAATCAGCTCGCGTTCCAGCTCCTGCACATTCAATTCCGAATCGGTGCTTGGAGTAACTTCACCGGGAACAGCAATATCTTTTTTTTCCTCTTCTTTAAAAACGACAAAAAGAAAGGATTGTAAATATTCTTTCTGCTGCAGGTAAGGCTTTACAATAATCGTAATGCTTTTAGTGCGGTCTGCCTCATGCAGCTTAATATCTCTGGTAACAACAGGTTTATTATCGCTTATCGCCTTGCGTATCGCAATGCTTAATGCAATAGATAATTCCGGCTTCACCATTTTTATTAGATGGAAGTTAAACCCCGTTTCGGGGAAGTCAATAAACTCTTTGTAATTGCCGACAGCCTGCTTTACTTCAAGATCCATATTGATAAAAACACCCCCAAACTTAAATTCTTCAAGTAAACTCTCCGTAAAAATATCGTGGATATGCAGCAGTGCATTTTTATTTTTTGGCTTAGGCATGGACACTGTCCTTTTTTGAACTGCCGAAAACATACTGTCGTGATCGCTCAGCTTTATCTTCGTGACACACGTATATATTTTCCATTTTTTTTCTATTTCGATCACGCCATCTTTAAGCACGCCAATATTTTCGCTCGGACCGAGGAAAAGATAGCCGTTGACGTTCATTGCAAAATATAATTTTTTCAGGATCTCTTTCTGATACTCCGGACTTATATAAATCATCATATTCCTGCAGCTGATCAGGTCCATACGGCTGAACGGTGGATCTTTCACAATATCGTGATAAGAAAAAACCACCATTTTCCTGATGTCCGGATGAATTTTATAAGTATTTCCTTCTGCTACAAAATATTTTGAAAGATGTTCCGGTGAAACATCCTGTGCAATATTTCTTGAATACACGCCGCGTGAAGCAGTATCCAGCGCGTCTTTATCGATGTCTGTTGCAAAGATCTTTATGTTAATGTCCTGCAGGTTATTTTTATCGATATATTCTTTGAAAAGTATAGCGACAGAGTAAGCTTCTTCACCAGTGCTGCAGGCAACTGACCACGCTTTCACGTTATCTTCAGGCTGCTTGTTCTTCATGATCTCCGGGATCACCTTTGTACGCAAAATTTCAAACGCTTCCTGATCACGAAAAAAATTGCTGACGTTGATCAAAAAATCCTGGCTGATGATATGAATTTCTTCAGGATGCTCATCAAGATAATCGTGATAATCCTGGATATGCAGTTTGGACAATTCACTCATTCGCTTTGCGAGTCTTCGGAAAAGGGTTGGTCTTTTATAATAGCTGAAGTCAAGGTTTATAGCGTTGCGGATCTTTAATAAAATATCGCGCAGGATGAATTCACTCTTTTGAGTTTCCGCATGAAAAGATTTTACCAGTGGAGATTCGTTCATGTATTGTACAAGTTCTTCTCCTACCACATCCGGTGTAAGAATGAGATCTGCCATTCCTGTTCCTATGGCGCTGTTCGGCATGCCATCGAAAGCGGCGCTCACAGGATCCTGCACAACAACAATTCCTCCGTGTTTTTTTATTTCACCAATACCTTTTGTTCCATCTGATCCTGTGCCGGAAAGTACAATGCCGATCGCATGTTCTTTTTTATCTTTTGCCAGCGATTCAAAAAATACATCAACAGCATTATTCGGCATTGGTCCTTTCACTTTATCCTGTAAAATTATTTTTCCGTATTGGAGTGTAATAAATTTTTTACTCGGAAGAAGGTAAATGTGGTTGGGCTTTAGGACCATCCCATCTTCTGCTTCAACGGAAGGCATGACCGTATGTTTTGACAACAACTCGGGCATCAAACTTTTATGATCAGGTGAAAGATGTTGAACGATAACGAATGAGAAACCGGTATTTTCCGGCATATTTTCAAACAGCCCGTTGATGGCATCCAATCCCCCGGCGGAAGCGCCAATGCCTACGACGTATAAGGCGGAATTTGATAAATTTTTTTTGTCCTGTTCAGGCATACTATTAAATGAATAGTTAAACACTAAAAGTGCCCAAAGGTTATCTGTTGTTTTTCAAGATTTTATTAAATCCTGTGGAAAATCCTTGCCGGATATTTAGAAAGAAAAAACGATTTATTGGGCTCTCTAAAATAAAAAAATGACTTTAAAATAAAATGCCGGGTGAAACTTTTCAAATTTTTTACTCCACACTATACTAACTTTCTTTTAAAGAGGCATTGAATTGTTTATCAATTATTTAAATATTATAACTTTAAAAATGCACCGGCATCTGTTAAAGCCTTTACCATGATCTTTGCAGTATCGTGCCGGTTCCAGTCGCGCTGCAGTTCACAGGCGAGCTGCGCAATGCTCGTGAGTTTCGCACCTGCCTGTTCGATCCTTCTCAACGCGGTGTCGTGTGCAAGTAACGAAGTTCCGCCCACTGCGTCAACAACCGGGTATACTTCAAAGCCTTCGCTTAACGCATCAAGTGTTGGAAATGAAAGACAAGCTTCCGTCCACAGTCCTGTCATCAATAATTTTTTTCTTCCTGTATTTTTTACAGCTTCATAAAATTCTTTGTCTTCCCATGCATTGATCGAAGTTCTATCAATCGATGGGACACCCGGTAAAACATTTAAGAGCGATGGAATGGTTTCTTTATTGACGCCTGTTGCTACGTTGACTGTTGAAAGTACGATAGGCATGTTGAATGACTTTATTAATTCTGCAACCGTAACAATATTCGATACCAATTGCTTTCGCGACATGGAATTAATGGAGTTGACTTGTGTCGGTTGATAATCGATGATCAGCAGCGCAGCGTTTGCGGGAGTGATCAGCTGATCTTTTTGTGGATCGCGTGTTGGGTAACTGCTCATAAATAAAATTAATAATACAATTTACGTAAATAAAAAATTAAACCACATAGAAATTAACTATGTAACCTATGTGGTTAAAAAAATTATTTCATAGGCTGATAACACAAGAGTATAACGCCGCTTTTAAATGTACGTGTTGAAGTAAGTTCGAGATCTATCTTGTGCGTAACATCTTTAAATATCGGTGTGCCGTCGCCAAGTATCACAGGATCTACCATGATTTGATATTCATCTACCAAGCCGTGCTCTGCAAACTGCGTGACAATACTTCCGCTGCCGAGCACCGACATATTTTTTCCAGGAGATTGTTTCAGCTTCTTCATTTCTTCAATAATATTATCGCTGATTATGGTAGAATTATTCCATTCCGTTTTTTGCAATGTTTTTGAAAACACGATCTTTTCCGCGCTGTTCATTCCTTCTGCCATCACGGGATTATTTTTTTTCGCATCCGGAGATTGCCAGTACCATGCCATCATCTCATAAGTGATCCGTCCGAACAGTAAAATATTTCCTGCTTTCAATTTTTCTTCCCCGTATTTATTTTCTTCCTCGCCGTGCCTGTGCCAACTCGTATCTCCGCTTGGTCCTTTGAAAAAACCGTTCAGCGTTACGAAATTAAAAATGGTGATCTTCCTCATAAGAATGAATTGATAATCTGAATTAAAACAGGAGAATAATTATTTTGTTTCGTATGCCAGCTTGACTGTAATTGTTGCGGTCTTTCTTTTTGAGGATGTATTGAACGAGCCGCCCCATGAATATTCTTCGGATGAATTTTGCGCGACGATCTGGAAGACACCCATATCTGCATTCTTCAGCCTGCCAACTTCGCTGCCCGCATTTTCCGCAATTTTCTTCGCACGGGTTTGCGCATCCTTTGTAGCTGCCGCGATCATTTCTACTTTGAGTTCGGATAGTTTTGTATAATAATATTCAGGCGCGTCAGAATAAAACTCAATGCCGGAATTAATGAGCTCAGTTACTTTTCTGGAAAGCTCTTCCACCCGGTCGACATCGTTTGATTCGATCGTCACCTTTTGACGAAGCTGGTAACCTGAAAAAACCGATCTTATTTTAGTGCCATTGTTGTCATACGCTTCATCGAACGTTTTATCGATGTCTATCGCGGAAAAAACAATATTCTCGCTTTTTATTCCTTTCGATAAAAGATATTGCTTGATGACTTCTCTATCCTGGTCTACCGCTGCATAAGCGTCTTTGAGCACTGCATTTTTTTTCGTAAAAGAACCACTCCACACGATGAGATCCGACACAAAATCTTTTTTACCCAGACCTGTTACGGCGATGGTATTGTTCGCCCGGTTCCTGTTTTTCAAACCGCCGGCGAGAATACAGGCGGTGATCACGATAGCAATGGAAATGATAATAGTATTGAGATGACTTTTCATGTATCAATATTAATTCTTTATTTGGTCATCAGGTACGAAGTGAGATGAAATATTTTTCCGTCGCGCATGTGGAAGACATCGCAAAACACGGCGTCCAGCATTCCGCCGTTCTTCATTTTGCTTTGTACCGCGCCTTCCGCCATTACTATATTATCTTCTTCCACGAGACGCTTTATTTGTATGGTAGGACTTCCCGTGAAGTTGTCATTTTCAATTTCCTTATCGAATGCTTCCTTGCCGCTTAAATTAAAGTGACCGGGCATTTCCCAAATAATATCATCTGCCAGGCAGGATAATATTTTTTCATGGTTGCTTTCGCTAAAGCCTTCCATGTATTTACTTACTGTTCTTTTATTCTCTGACATCAGGCAAAGTTATTGCTTATTTTGAAAATAATATTGCCTTTCTATTTTTTAGAAAACTATATTTATATTTCACTTTAATATTCCATCATGAAATGCATAAAATGCCAGGATGATTTAAAATGCAAGCTCAGTATTTTTACGGAAGAAGAAGACCGCCCGATTGAGATATCCTATCAGTGGTGGTTTTGCGAAAATTGCGGTGCCAAATATTATGGTATCCTGGAAGACAGCCATGTAAATATGTTCGACGACAGGCTATTGCACAAAGGATATTTAATACAAGAAAAAAAATGGCAGGAAAGCCTTAGAGAGGGTTTAAAATGCCCGGACCCACGAAACATTAGCTGTACATGTGAATTTCACCGGGAAGCTCCGCCTGCAGGTTTTTATGGTGACTCCGCGTGGTATAGTTATGAATAATTTACTCCTCTTGTTTTCACTGTATGGAATCATTGTATCTTAATCAGTAAGATCGAAAATAATAAAGAAATAGAATACGCTGATAACGTACCCCAAACAACACCAATCCCCGGAAATAAAACCATCACTAATATTGCGTACAGAAAAAGTGATAAAGATCCTATTGGCGCTTTACGCATAAAAAAGAAAAGCTGATCAGGTTCATAGTAATAATGAAAAATAATTAAGCCTGCAAAAGTTGCCGCCGGGAACATGGTGAAAATTCCACCCCAAAACGGATCAAGTGTTTTGCCTAATAAAACAACTATGGATATAATGGTTCCGATAAATAAAGCTCTGAGTAAAATTTGTTTCCTGTTGTATATATTTTTAATAATGGGGTTGATATTTTTCCGCCTGTTTAAAATAAAATGAGCCAATATCATCAATAAAAAATACCCGGTAGCACCCACAAATAAATTCTTAAACTTCCAAAAAGCAAATGGGGAAGTCAATGCAAACCATATGATACTACTCGTCATTAAAGTGGCAATGATTTGTCTGATCTTTGATTGAATATTTTTAGCATAATAAAACGCCACATAAATGTATATCACCGAGGAAAAAACCACGATGCCCAATGGAACAAGCGTTGCGGGCACAATGGAAGCAACTTTTTCCGGTGAAGTAGCTATACCCAAAAAGAAAAAACCCAACACCATTGTTGTCGGGGACATCATGATGATCCCTGCAATTTTTTCATTCGTCTTTTCAGCAAGTAAAGAAAGGAAAGTAATCAATGCACCGCCGACAATAAATGAGGTGATGATTTGTATGGAAAGTGTGAATGGCAATAGTGGTATTTTGTTATGAATTTAAAGCCCTCCATGTATTTGCTTATCATTATATTTCAAAAATAAATTATTCTAAAGTTTTTCTTTTTTCATTGTCATAATAATATGTAAGTCTAGAATTTTCTCTTTTTTCCTTATCGTAATATCCAATATCTCCACAAAGAATTTCTTCATATGGCATTCCATCCTTTGCATATTCAACATATATTGTTGGAACACAATAATAGGCATCCGGATCCATATCATAATCAACAATAAATTCATACGGTATTCTCAAAAAACTTGTAAAATAAACTTTCTTATATTTTTCATTACTTTCTCTATTATCTTCTGGCCATTTAAGAATATCCCAACTTCCATCTTTATCAAAAATTGCGTGACCTCCCATAGTTACTAGTTCAATCCCATTTTCATAAAAATCCCAAAATTCACCCTTAAACCAAGTACTAATTCTACCCCTCTCTGCCTCATCTACATTAGGCCAATGTGTATCATCCACCGATCTTATAATTACATTTCGATAATTAAACCTAAGGCTAGGGTTATATATGGCCTGATCCCAATACTTTTGATCGAGCTCTCTAAGTAAATCTCTTTTTAGTCTTTTCTTCAATGCTAAATTTCTTTTTATCTTATCAGCATTAGATTTAGTTTTTCTAATTTGTCTTGGAATATTTTCTTGTTCTAAAAGTCGTAATATTTTTTCTATTCTTAAGGTTGGTAAAAAATTTATTAATTTTAAGATGTCTTTAAAATCTAAAATATGCCGTCCTTCTTCAAAACCAAATCCACTAATTATTTTTAACTCAGATATTTATTTTGCTTATTTCCTAAAATAATTATAAATAATTCATCATAATCATTTTGAAAATCATTTTCAAAAAATTTATCTAGAGTATCTTGGATTTTTTTTTCGATTTTGTTGAAGTAATTTGTATTGCAATTCTATTTTCTTTATCCACTAAATCAATTGCTGGATAGTTCTTGATCACAGAATTTATGTTCATAAACTGATAGTCAAATATTGCATTAAGTATATCACAAATAGATTTTTCTGAGAAAATATTTGCGTCATATAGATTTAATGAACTTAAGTTTTCAATACTTATTTGCCAACGTGAAAATTCGTTTGATATAGTTTTTAGTATTAATTCTCTTTTATTCATATCAATTTAAACTTGTTTTTCTAATCTTGTCAAAAATCCTTCACTTCCGCAAAAACTGTTATAAGCAATGGCTTCTTGTGCTTTCCCAAAGCAGTATGATTTTTAATAATAGTATATAATTTATTATACAGTTGTTAAATAATATACTGAGCAGACAATCATTAGAAAGACTGCAGTACAAAAAATTACAAAGCCAAGAAATGTAAATCTTTTTCTGGACTGTAGTGTTTTTTTTCGCTCTTTTTCAATTTCTGAGGGAATATCTAAAGATAGATTTCCAATCTGTGGATACAGTCCAACAGTGAAGATTATAGAGGAAATTAAAAAAAGGAATGCAGGAATTGCGGCAAATGTTCCTTGATTTGAAGATAAAACATAATGATCTGGAATCACAAATTTTAATAACCCTAAATGAACTGGAATTGCGCTCGTACTGAGAGTTATCATAAACTTACAAAATTCTCTACTTACAGTTATGGACTCAACAAGAAGGGTTTTACCAGCTTCATATAATGCTTCATTATGCGGCGTTAATATGGATATATCATCAACTTTTGATTTTAATTCTTCACCCATTGTTATTTTTTATTTTTGTTGATGTTCCTACAGCATTTATTCTATTACTAGAGCTATCATATAGAGTCACAGTTGCTTCAAATTTTTCTTTCACTGTGGGACATGAAAATATTCTTCTAACCCGATATGGTCTTTCACGTTCATACAGATCGTTAGGAGTCAGCATTTTCATTATGATTGACCGGTCAACTTCTAAACTATACTCATGTTTCTGATTGCAAAGTGGGCATTTTTCAATTATAATTGTTTCCATAGTATTTAGTTATTGTCTTTTTTTTTATCTAGTCCATTCATTATTCCCCCCAAACCTGCGAATGCAAAGAATCCTGTGACGTATGACCAAAATAAATGATCGTGGCGGACTAAATAATATGTCCAAAAAGAAAATCCGGACAAAAATAAAATACCGAAAATAAAATCACCAGGACTGTGAATTTTTAAGCCATTTTTATTTGAAACACCATATATTTTTTTAATAGATTCATTTATGCTATTTTTTACGATAGAATAATTTGGATCGTCTTCTTGGAGCATTTTTAAAATATCAAGATCTGTCTTTAATGAAGATCGAAAAGTCAAACGAAGATTTCTTAATTGGTATATTGAGCCAAAGAGCCCAACAAAAAGAGCAATAATTTTTATTATTAGTTCGTAGTCAATTACTAACATTGTAGTTGTTTTAAGCGTTGTGTAGTTGCATAACTTGCCTCTGCAAGAATTTCTACTTCACAATATCGCCATCCTCCACCAATATCTTTGTAGTAATAAATAAAAAAAGAGCAACACATTTGTTGCTCTTTAGTTAGGGGTTTTTATTAGTGGGGGTCTTTATGTTTCTACGCCTTAGCGTGATGTAAAAGTCTGCCTTTTTCTTTAAGGAAGAAACTGCAATTAACGGGAATTGTGACATGCTTATTTTAGTACTGAGTAGTGAGTAGTGAGATATGAGATATGAGAAATGAGAAATTAAAGTCTGCTCATCCCCCTGCGCCCCTTGATAAGGGGGAAGGCATTCTACTTAATTCAACAATCCAGAGATTATCATTTCACTTCGCCTCATTCATCATTCATCATTCAACATTCAACATTCAACATTATTCCACGAACAACCGGATCTTATATTTTTTGTCCGCGTTCTTGTTATTAAAAAGATGGAACATGATATTAGGATATTTTTTTGAACCGTTGTTCGTCATCTCAGCAGAAAAAATAGAGATTCTTTGCCTGTACATCCTCGGCGCAAAACCATCTACCGTTAAAAATTTTACGAGGTCGTTATATGCTTTCACTGCAGTTTCTTTTTGCTCGTACAACAATTCAAGTGTAATATCTTTTAGTCTCTCGTTCGTCCCGCGTGCGTGTATGAGGATCAATCCTTTGTCGAAAGGAATTGGCATGTACGGCGAATTTGTAAAATTGAAAGTATGCGTCCATACACTTAAAATACCTGTGGGCATAAAATACGAACTGGTGGCTGCAGGTTTTATGTAGCTTATTTCTTTTACGGAAGCTAATGTATCAATAATTGCTACAGACATGCTTGATACATCCTTATTGAAAAATAACTGCTCCACTCTTTTTTCAAATGTTCCGCTTTGCGCGAAAGTTATAGTGGAAATAAAAACAGCAAGGATGGTAACAAATATTCTCATGGCATGTATTTTTTTACTCATTGAGTAAAAATACAGAAGTTTCGTTAATTGTGATTTCTGTGATTACAATAACATAACCAATCCGAGGGAGCTCCTTAATATGTAAGCGGAAAAGTGAAACTCCATTCTGACATCTCATCTCTATTTAACATTACTCCGGGAACAGCCGGATTTTATATTTTTTCTCGTCGTTCCTATTATTAAGCAGTACGAACATGATGTGAGGATATTGTTTGGAAGAATGATCTGTAAATTCAGCGGTCGAAAGTGATACTCCTGTCTTATATACCTTGTGGGTTGTACCTGGCACGCTAAAATATTTTTCGAGTTCAGTGAATGCCTGTATCGCGGCTTCCTTATTTTCAAATTCCAATTGCCACGTGATATCTTTTAAGAGCTTCTCTTTCCCTTTTTCCTGGACTTCCAGGATGATCATTCCTTTATCAAAAACAATCGGAACATAGGGGGATTGTTTAAATTCAAAAACATGCCTGCGTACATTTACTACGCCTATTGGTGTAACGTTATCACTCAATTTTGGCACCCCATAACTTAAATCTTTTACTGCAGCTAATGTATCAATAAGCGACATGGAATTATCGTACACGTGTTTATTGTAAAACAATTGTTCCACTTTTTTATCAAATGTTTCACTTTGTCCAAAGATTACGGAGGAAATAAAAAAAACCGGGATGATTGAGAATATTCTGATCATAGGAAGCACAATTTATTTATAACGGATAATATCCTTAATACAACATCCGCATGGTTTAGAAAGTTTTGTGAATCTGTTTTCCTATTTCAATAAAAAAAGAGCAACTCGTTGTTGCTCTTTAGTTAGGGTTTTGTTCAGTGGGGTTTTTATGTTTCTACGCCTTAGCGTGATGTAAAAGTCTATCTTTTTCTTTATGGATTAAATTGCAATAAACAGTAAATGTGACATGCTTATTTAGTACTTAGTAGTGAGTAGTGAGATATGATATGAGACATGAAAGGTAGGGGTCTCCTCGCGACCTCTCCCCTAACCCCTCTCCTTAATAAGGAGAGGGGAAATAATCCGCAAAGCGGATTATGGGGTGAGGTGAGACTTAAAATTCCACTCATCCCCCCTTTATACCCTGCCTACCGGCGGGCAGGCTTGATAAAGGAGGAAGGCAGAGTACTAAGGGTTTAGCAATCCTTTTTGCCTGAATTGCTCCACGATCCAGGCATCGCAATAGGAAGGATCGATGGTTTTCACTGTGCGGGCGTGGCGCAGCAGGGCGGAAAAATTATCGGGCAGCCGGTTGATATACCGGAAAGCGGACGGCAGCGTACCGAACATACATTCCGCTAATAAAAAATGCGGGTCGTTGCGCGCGGTACCGGACGCACGGATCATCTGGCGTTCTGCGGGATCTACACGGTATCTCCTTACATATTCCAGCAGTCGTGCATGATAATTTTTATCTTCCGTGATCGCCGTGATGGAAGAATAGCGCGGATGTGTTTTGTTCAGCATCTGTTCAGTTTGCTTTTCCATTTCTTCGAGACCGTCTTCAAACTGATCGAGCAGTTGAAGATCATAAACAGGATTAGCATGCACCACTTCGAGCAAATGACAAATAATGGTGTCTCTCGGAACGCGGATGCCGATCGGATCAGAAATGCCGGAAGGATCATTTAAAAAACGCAGCACCTGGTGAAAAGCAAAATTGATTTTTTTCGTTTTATAATAACTCGCGGCGCCGGGCGAAATAAAATAGCGCAGCATATCAAACGCACCAAACCATAATTGTTTTTGCGAAGGAATGCGATCGATAAAACCGATCTCCTGCAAGCGCATTAAACGCTTTCGCATGGCGGGATAATAAAATGTATTGAACAATGTAGTGGCAAACCTACCCGTTTTATTTACGATCACTTTCGGAGAACCGATCGCTCTCACCATTAGCTGCAAAGGATTTTGCTTCATGCGATCTGTCTTCTCCTCACTTTCATTTTCATTCTCACCCTCCCCTTCACTTCCCAGATAATCATTCAGCGATATTTGTTTATTGTCGGCGATTGCGCGACCATAAATGTCTTTTTGTATCTGAGGTAAAATGTACATATTTAAATTGTTTTAGAGTTGCTGAATAACATCAGTTCTTCTTCATTCATCTTTATCATTTTAGAAAATTTCATCCCGATCTTTTCCAAAAGTTTTATTGAACGGATATTATGCGAAACCGTGATCGCAAAAACTTCATCCAGCATTAAAATATCTTTTGCATGCGTCATTGTTGCGCCTGCAATTTCATAAGCATAGCCCTTCCTCATAAATTCAGGCAGGAAGGCAAAGCCAATATCCGGTTTTTCAAGATCGGGTCTTTTTAAAATTCCGCACATACCAATCGGTTGCATGGTTTCTTTTAACTCCACCATTGAAAGACCATAGCCATTGTTTCTGTAGCTGGTGAACATCAAACGTTCGAGATATTCTTCTGCCTGCTCTTCCGTTTTAATTTTTGTAACCCCGATAAATTCACTCCAGCCGTCACTATTCAGCAATTCAACAATAAATTTTTTATCCCCGGGTGTGAATTCGCGAAGTATTAACCGCTCTGTTTCGAAGATATGTGTCATGTGATTTTAAGGATTAGGTCTAATTCTCTTTCTGCTAAAAAATTTATCAGCTATATAAACCAGCAAGATCGAAAATATAAAATTAGAAAATATTACTGCCCATATTCTTTCATATACTGGGATTCCGAGTTTTAAATAGTATGAAAGCCCGGATGCAATTGCTACAGGCGTTCCGATGAGCGCAGTCGCTGCTCTTAAAGGTCCTGGAAATGATTCGTGCACATAAAAAAAACAAGACAGTACAGACGTCAACAAAACAATTGCAGAAAATATTTTTATATGCCTGATAGTAATGCTCATTCCTGACCTTCCAGATGAAATGTTTCTGATGTCCTCGTGAAATTGCCTTCAACACAAATTTGATTTAATACTGAAATCAGGTTGTCCGCAATTGCCGGAGGGAACATGGATCGCAAAAACTTACGCTTACCATCGTAATAAACAATAATTGTTATTATAGGTGCATCACAGCAATCCTGCCCGTCAAAATTCAAATTGTCGAGATCGATTTTGGCAAGTTCAATTTTTAGCTTATTGAATAATGTATCGCTGACCGATCCGACAAAGTACCCGGTTTCTGAACTGTCGATTTCTGTGGAAGCATTTTTATAAACGACCTCTGCAAAAAGGCGCGCAGTTTTGTCGTTGTTTACCTGCAAGTGATAAACAGGGCAATATCCAAAACATGCAGAAGTATGAAAAATGATCAGCGCCTTTTGTGTTCCGGTAGCAGTTTCCTTACATGAAGAAAGGTTCATTAATACCAGGAATGTAATAACGATTTTATTTATTGATCGATTTATATTGTTGCGATGCATATCTAAATATCGTTAGAAGTTTTTAATAGCGATATATAGAAATAAAAAAGAGCAACTCTTTGTTGCTCTTAATTGGGGTTAATTGTTCCTTGGGGGCTTTTATGTTTCTACGCCTTAGCGTGATGTAAAAGTCCACTTTTTTCTTTAGCGAATAAATCTGTATAAACAGGAATTGTGACATGCTTATTTAGTACTTAGTAGTGAGTAATGAGATGTGAGAATGAAAGTATCGGCTCATCCCCTTAATCCTCTTGATTAAGGGGAAGGCAGTAGATTATAAAATGAGATGTACGATGTAATACGTCAGCGCGGCGAGTAAGCCGCTGATTGGGATAGTTAATATCCACGCCCACAGCAGGTTAACTGTTACGCCCCATCGCACTGCACTTAATCGTTTCGTTGCGCCAACGCCGATGATCGAGCCGGTGATCGTATGTGTTGTAGATACGGGAATACCCATTTGCTCGGTTAAGAACAGGGTTGTTGCACCGGCAGTCTCCGCGCATACGCCTTCGAGTGGCGTCACCTTGGTAATGCGCGTGCCCATGGTTTTTACAATTTTCCACCCGCCGGTCAGCGTACCCAAGCTGATCGCTGTATAGCAGGCAAGCGGCACCCAATCCGGCATCGATTTAATATCCAAAATAGTACCGTTCGCCACCAGCGCGGCAGCAATAATTCCCATGACTTTTTGCGCGTCGTTGCCGCCGTGTCCAATGCTGAACGCAGCGGATGACAACAGTTGCAAGCGCTTGAACATATTCGCCTGCCGCGATGCGGAAACTTCTTTTATTTTTTCCGTGTAGATAAACGACAAAATAAAAATCAACAGCATTGCTATCAATCCATATCGGATGATCTTGTTATCCGCCTTGCTTAATTCCTTCGCGATATCTTTTTTTACATCCACCTTCATCGCTTCCTTAAAATCAATTTTTTGAGATGCAGGAATAAGTTTTGTCGCCAACATATTTGCCATCATTTTATCATATCCGTCGATGCTGTAATTTTTTGTAAATTGTTTCAGAGAATCCACTGTCATCTGCACATCCTCATATTCATCGAGGCGTGTTGTGTCCCTCTTTGAAATGATCTTCAGCTGATCTACTTTAAAAAAGTTTTTTAGCTTTTCTTCCGCCTTGCTGTTTTGCGCATCTGTCATTGGGACGTGCGTAAAAATTTCGTTTGCTACATATTCCCCTCCATTCGCTTCGTAAGCGTGTACATAAGGCTTGCTTGCATCTGCATATGCAACAGCTTTTGCAAGTTTATCTTTTTTTGAAGGATCTTTTTCAACGTCAATTTTTAATTTATCGACCTTGAAAAATTTCTCAATGTTCTCATCCATTTTTACTTCCTGGAAATGACGGAAACTGAACCAGAATACAACACACGTTGCTAATAAAATTGCGCATTTGATCCAGGTATTCCGAGCAATCGTAACGAATGTAAAGAACATCGCCATCACCATGCCGATGAGCGGTGCCAGTAAAATAAAGGAAATAGTTTTCAATACTTTTCCGCTGTCGATAATATCTTTTAGAGGCATATATCCTCCATGCTGTATGAACGCGTGCGCGATCGCTGCCCCTGCAAATCCCCCGATGAGCGTGTGTGAAGAGGAAGAAGGTATGCCATACCACCACGTCAATAAATTCCAGAAAATGGAAGCGATCAGCCCGGAAAAAATAACGGGAAGTGTAATGAAATCTTTGTTCACGGTTTTAGCGATAGTATTCGCCACCGCGTGGTCCTTAAAAATTAAATATGCCACAAAATTGAAGAACGCTGCCCACAATACTGCCTGGAACGGCGTTAAAACCTTGGTGGAGACGACTGTTGCAATGGAATTTGCCGCATCGTGGAAACCGTTTATATAATCAAAAATTAAAGCTAAAAGAATAATTACTATTACAAAGGTCATAGTGATAGTTTTTGTTTTATGGTGTGCAGTTTATGCATATTTAATAACGATGGATTCAATTGCGTTTGCTGCATCTTCGCATTTGTCAGTCGCCTTTTCCATCACCTGGTAAACTTCCTTCATCTTGATGACTTCTTTCGCATCAGGCTGCGTTTCAAATAAAATATGTACGCTCATATCATAAATATCATCTGCCTGGTTTTCGAGACTGTTTACTTTTACCAATGCAGCCTTTATCTTGTCAACGTTCTTCATATTGCGCAATTCAAACACCGCGAGCTTTACCGTTTCCACGCTTTCCTCGATACATTCTGCAAGCTTGTGTATCCCGGGATCATTAGGATTCACTTTATAAAAGTTGATCTTTTTCGCAGTGGCATAAATATAATCTGCAATATCGTCTAACGAAGACGCGAGGTAGTGAATATCTTCGCGGTCGAACGGTGTGATGAAGTTTTTTCCCAGCTCTGTAAATATTTTATGCGTGAGATCGTCGTTCTTGTGTTCGAGATCTTCTACCTGGGAGATCAATGTTGCACGCTTGTCAAAATCGTTTGTATGCACGATCTCCTTTAACAATTTTGCCATGACATTTACCGCCTCTGCGACTTCTTCAAAGAGACTGAAAAATATTTTGTCTTTGGGTTGGAAAAATTTTAAAATAGTTTGAAAAGGCATGTTGTTTATTTTAGTTTTTAAGAATGCTTATAGAATAGAATAAAATTTGAAGGAAAAATAAATTTCAGATTATAGATGGGAGAGAAGAAATAAGAGCATGCGTTCATAGTAATTGGTGGGACAAATTTACGGATAATAGTGAAAGAATAACGAATATTTTAGGCATCCGGAATGCTGCATGTTATTAATTAAATGAGATTGACACAGTAATAAATGAGAGAAATTAGCTATAACAAGTGAGACCTACGGTTTTTGCTTCGCCGGCTTGGTATGCTTTAGCACCTGAGCTTCGATGTGGAAGATGATCTCTTCTGCAATATTTTCGGACATATCGCCGAAGCGTTCCAGTTTTTTAATGATGGAAAAAAGAAAAAGATTAGTGCGGATCTTTTCAGGGTTTTTTTGTGAATGTTCAGCAATGAGCGTATTGCTTAAAATATTTATTTCATCTACAAGTTCATCCTGGTAAAATATTTTCCTGGCAACAGCAGTATCCTGGTTGCTGAATGCGTCGATTGCATTTTCCAGCATACTCAAACAGGTTTGAAACATTTCGTCTGTTCGTGCCTGCTTCATTAATTCAGGATCAAAACTTTCTTTCAGCTGCTTTATATATTTTGCTATGCTTACTGAAAGATCGCCCATTCTCTCAAGGTTATAATTTATACGTGAAACCGATAACACAAATCTCAGGTCAACTGCAACGGGATTATATAGAGCGATGATGTTTTCGCATTCCGCATCGATCAGCAATTCCAGTGCGTTCACACGATTTTCTTTATGAATGATATCTTCAACTATAGTGAGATCATTTGTTTTTACTGCGGTATACGCGGAAGAGAACATGCTTTTCACCATTTCCATCATGGTGGTTAGATTCTCTCTCAATTGTGTTAATGCCGGAAGAAGATTGCTCATTTTATTTCTTTAATTTATCAAAAATTATCCAAACCTGCCTGTAATATAATTTTGTGTGAGTTCTTTTTGAGGATTTGTAAACAGTGTTTGCGTTTTTTCAAACTCCACCATATCACCCAAATAAAAAAATGCGGTTTTATCGCTCACGCGCGCTGCCTGCTGCATGTTGTGTGTTACGATCACGATCGTATAATCTTTCTTTAAAACGGTGATGAGATCTTCGATCTTTGAAGTAGAGATCGGATCTAATGCAGATGCAGGTTCATCCATTAATATTATAGAAGGTTTCACTGCAAGTGTTCGTGCAATACACAATCTTTGCTGTTGCCCGCCGGACAATTCCAATGCGGATTTATTCAGGTCGTCCTTCACTTCATCCCATAAAGCGGCATCGCGCAAACATTTTTCCGCGGTTTCACGTAATGTCTTTTTATTATTTTCGCCCTGGATCCGCAAACCGTACACTACATTTTCAAAGATGGTTTTAGGAAACGGATTTGGTTTCTGAAAAACCATGCCCACTTCTTTTCTCAACTCTTCGACTTGTATCGATCTGTCATAAATTTCTTTATTGTTGATGATAATATCGCCTTCCTTTCTAAATGATTCGATGAAATCATTCATCCTGTTAAAGCAGCGGATAAATGTGGATTTGCCACAACCGGATGGACCGATAAAAGCAACAACAGAATTTTTTTCTATCGCGATATTGATATCCTTCAGCACGTGTTTTGTACCGTAGTACACATTTACATTCTTTGCTTCGATGGCTATATTTTTTTCGTTTGTCATTTCTTTTCTAAATTATTTCTCATCACTTTACCATTTCACTTTTTGCTGCCATTTGTTTCTTAAAAAAACTGCGAAGCCGTTTAATATAAAAGTGATCACGAGCAGCACAATAATTGCAGCTGCCGCATTTACGGTAAATTCTTTTTGCGGACGCGAGACCCAGTTGAAAATTTGCATCGGCAGCACTGAAAAATTATCGAACGGCGATTTTGGAACAAATGGAACATAAGCCAATGCGCCCACAACAATCAACGGCGCCGTTTCGCCTATAGCTCGCGCCAATGCAAGGATCATACCGGTCAATATTCCGCCGGCTGATGCGGGCAATACCTGTGTGCGGATCACCTGCCATTTTGTAGCGCCTAATCCGTAAGCGGCTTCGCGAATAGTTTTTGGAACTGCTTTCAATGCTTCACGCGTTGACACAATAATGATCGGCAGGATCAGCAATGCGAGCGTTAATGCGCCGGCTAAAATAACCGGACCGAATTTTAATGCATGTACAAAAATTCCCAATCCAAGTAATCCATAAATAATAGAAGGTACTCCTGCTAAATTTGAAATATTAATTTCTATAAATCCCCCGAGTTTATTTTTCTTTCCATATTCTTCTAAATACACAGCAGCACCAATCCCCACAGGTATTGCAAAAAGAGCGGTTAATCCGAATATCCATAAAGTACCTGACAGCGCTGAAAGTATGCCCGCTTTTGCGGCAAACCTCGACGGAAGACTGGATAAAAATTGAAAGTTTAAACGTGTAACGCCCTTGATGAGGATCGATCCCAAAAGAATAATTAATACGAAAACGCCAAAACACGTCGCCAGCAATCCCGTTATCCGGAATGCTTTATCAATGCGTCTGTTTCTTTTGTTTGCCATTATTCGTATTGCTGTTTAAAACGTTTCCTTACAAAGTGACTAACGTTATTCAGTAAAAAAGTAAAAATAAATAAGGTGATGCCCGCCGCAAAGATCGTTCGATATTCTACTGAGCCATTTACTACATCCCCAGAACTTACCTGCACAATATATGTAGTGATGGTTTCAATCGGCACTAAAGGATTTGCCGTTAAGCGCGGTTGCTGACCGGCAGCTATAGCTACGATCATCGTTTCTCCCACCGCTCTTGATATTGCCAGAATAAAAGAAACAATTATACCTGAAGATGCAGCTGGAACAAGCACTCGGAACGAAGTCTGGAATTTTGTAGCGCCCATTCCGTACGATGCTTCGCGCAATGATTTCGGAACGGCGTACAATGCATCTTCACTTAAAGAAGAAACTAACGGGATGATCATCACACCCATCACCAACCCTGCTGACAATGCATTGAAACCGGAGATTTCCGGAAACAACAATTTTAAAAATGGCGTAACCACCATCAATGCAAAAAATCCGTACACGACTGTTGGAATAGCTGCGAGTATTTCTAATACCGGTTTCAGGTAATTCCGCACTGTTTTATGTGCGTATTCGTTGAGATATACTGCGATGATAATTCCCAACGGCAACGCCACAACCATTGCAATTGCTGAGGTGAGCAGTGTACCTGACAACAATGCCATGATGCCGTATTGCTTGTCGGCGAACAACGGCGTCCATTCTTTATCGGTTATAAATCTCACAATGGAAACTTCCTTAAAGAACCGGTAGCTTTCTGAAAATAAAATATAAACAATACCAAACGTGGTAAGCACTGTGATAAATGCACAGAAGCCCAGCAGCATTTCAATTATTTTTTCTTTTATTTTCATTTACATTATTATAACAGCAAGGAAATTTCCTTGCTGTATTTATCTTATTAATTATTTTGTTGCGTCTTCAAATACTTTTTGTGTTTTCGCATATTCATCATCATGAAGCGGTATATAACCAACATCACCGACAATACTTTTTACATTATCGATATAATATTTCACGAATGCTTTTACACCCGGCTTCGCGAACGATGCCTTGTTAACGTAAATAAATAAAGGGCGAGACAGCGGCTTGTATGTTCCGTTCATCACCGTTTCTTTTGAAGGTGCAATGCCGTTTACTTTTACATTCTTCAGTTTATCCTTATTATTTTCAAAATATGCAAGACCAAAATATCCCAATGCATTTTTATCTCCTGCAACTCCCTGTACAAGTACATTATCATCTTCGGAAGCTGTATAATCACCTCGCGATTTTCCTTTTGCGCCAACAATTTCTTCTGTGAAATAATCGAACGTACCTGACGCAGTTCCCGGTCCGAATAAATGTACTTCCTCTGCAGACCATGCAGCATTTACCTGGTTCCATTTTTTTACTTTTCCCTGCGCTTCCGGTTCCCAGAGTTTTTTCAATTCTTCTGTTGTAATGTTATCAAGGAATTTGTTTGCAGGATTTACGACAATACACAAGCCGTCAAAAGCGATCTTCAATTCAACATAATCGATCTTGTTTGCTTTTGCGAGAGAATCTTCAGCCGGTTTAATTGTACGCGAAGCATCGCAGATATCAATCTCACCCACGGTAAATTTTTTCATTCCGCCGCCGGTGCCTGATTCACCTGCAGTTACTTTTACATCCGGCTGTTCTTTGCGGTATTCTTCCGCAATAGCTTCGGTGATCGGGTACACCGTACTTGAGCCATCAATTTTAACTTCACCTTTTTCTTTTTCAGCGCTTCCGGTGTCCGTAGTGCTGCTGTTCTTGCATGCAGTAAATCCTATGATCACTGCTGCTATCCATCCGATAATTTTTGTCTTTTTCATGTTGTTTAATTTAATTTCTGTTTTAATATTTTTAAATCACTATTTGAACCTGTAATCGCCATAAGCCGCTTTTCTTCTTCGTTACTTTGTCATCGATCAGTGTATAATCCGTTTGAATTTTCAGGCTATGCGCGTAAATGTATTTTGAGAAACCGAATGTATACTCATTCGTTGTTCCGATATTTCCTTTCTTCCCGGGAAAGCTTCGTGTGAAACGAAATGCAGTTTCATAATTCTTTTTAAAATTATAACCTCCTGCAATCCAGAACGACTGACCTGTTACATATTTAAATCTCGTGGTGTTATCTTTTACAAAGCGGTTTGCATATTCCCCCGATAAGGACACTCCTTTTATTTTGAAATTCAAGTCCGCAAAAATCGTTTGAATATTTCTTTGAAAAGTATCTATGACTGCATCTCCGCCGAGTTGACCCTTCGTAGTTCCTGC
The DNA here is from genome assembly GCA_028288625.1 of Bacteroidota bacterium. Lineage (GTDB taxonomy): Bacteria > Bacteroidota > Bacteroidia > Chitinophagales > JADIYW01 > JADJSS01. Next base: position 50,731 of record JAQBNI010000114.1, read on the forward strand.
TTTGTTGTTGAAATCGTAAGCGACTGCAAATGCGAGCTTTGGTTTTTGTTCTCTCACAAGATCGCCGTAAGAATAATCACCCTTGTTTGTAAACTCTCCTAACGGCTGCAACTCTGCACGAAATGTATAATCAAAGTGCTGCCAGCTTGCGGTTACAAAATTTCTTCCTTCACCTGTTGCCATACTTGCAGTTGGCTTAAATATTACTTTGTTTCCAATTTTTCCCTGCAACTGCAATCCAAAATCGCGATCTAATTTGAACAGGCTTGCAGTTGTGCTCCTGTCGACAAACTGCAAATAATTATCCGATGTCATTTCTTCCCTGTTACCCGGTAATTTTCCCTGACCGAATTGAATTGCAAATTGTTTCACCGGGCTGTATCTCAGGAATCCATCATATACAATTCCGGCTTTAATATCTGCCGGAGAAAATCCAAGCTGAATGACATATTCTAACTTTGGCGTAAATGCAAATCCTTTGAATGACAAGCGCAGCCTTCTCACTTGTGCTGTAGTCTGCGGTTTCAAACTTTTATCAAATACCTTGAAAACATCCAGCCTGTTTTGCATGAAAAGTGAAATGTTCATCGAAACGGTGGAATCTTCATTTGTTACAGTAAATCCTTTTCCAAGTTTAAATGAAAGCTGTGGAGTTCCTGCGTACATTTTTTGTTGACTTAAAAAAAAGAGTACTGCGCAAAGCAACAACGTCTTGATTAAAAATATTTTTTTCATCTGTGTGTGTTTTATTTTGGTGTGTGTGAAAACCTGATTGGTGTGTTGTAAGCGTTAAAGTTGAATTGCCTTGAAGCGCTTTAGAAGTAAGTAAGATGTAATTCGTGTGTGTATCAAAATTCATCGATGCAAAGTTGGATAAAACTTTACCACGATTTACACATGCGAAATGTCGCATAGTTGTTCACAATAAAAAACGGCAATATGATTCTATTGTTAAGTAGCTAATTAACAGCGTTTTGAGAGGAGAAGTTTGAACAAACCAAATCGAATCTTCATGTTGGAGTGAATGTTGTTCACCAAAAATTCACAGAAAGAATAGGATAAAAACTTAAAGTAATTTTTGCTGTGGAAAAGGTAAAATTAAGGCAATCTTTTGATTCACTCTCATTCTCACTTTCCATTTCACTTTTATTAAGAAGATTTCTTAGGAGGACGTTTATCTTTCAATTTTTTATCATCAGTTTTCTCATTTAAAAACTCATTCAGCTTATCAATCGGGAAAGTTGATTTAATTTCTCCGAATTCATTTACAGAAATGGAAAACCCTTCCAGTTCTTTATGCAATTTCGGCTTGTCTGATTTTTTCTTCTTGCTCACGTTAGTTATTATATATCGAAATTACTATTCCCCTGCCATATTCTACCAATATTTTTTATAAATTTAATCGTGCAACAAAAATCAATTCCCTCCGCAGACTATTACATTAACGGCATCCTGAACAAAGACCGTATCATTTTAAGTAAAGCCATCACCGTTATTGAAAGCACTAAGCCGGAAGATGAATCGCTGGCGGAAAAAATTGTACATGCCTGCCTGCAAACAGAAAATATCAGCAAGCGCATTGCGATCACCGGAGCTCCCGGTGCCGGAAAAAGTACGTTTATAAATGCATTTGGAAAATTATTGCTGGATGAAAAAAAATCGCTTGCAGTTTTAGCGGTAGATCCTTCAAGCACGATCAGCAGGGGAAGTATTTTAGGTGATAAGACGCGCATGGAGGATCTCGTGAATGATCAGAATGCTTTTATTCGTCCTACCGCGAACAGCAGTAATCCCGGCGGCGTGGCGCGCAACACGCGGGAAAGTATTTTGCTGTGCGAAGCATTTGGCTTTGATTATATTTTTATTGAAACGGTGGGCGTCGGGCAATCGGAAACGATGGTGAAGAATATGTCGGACCTGTTTTTGTTATTGCTGCTGCCGAATTCAGGCGATGAGTTGCAGGGCATCAAGCGCGGCATTATGGAAATGGCGGATATTATTCTCATTAATAAATCCGAAAAAGAAAATGCGGTTGCTGCGAAAACTGCTGCAGCACAAGTAAAGCTCGCCTTGCATTTGTATGCGTCAGATGAAAAAGAAATGACGGAAGTACTCAATATTTCTTCCACGGAAAAAACAGGCTTGACCGATTTAAAAAATATTATTGATTTGCGTTTTTTAAAAATGGAAACCACCGGTTACTTAACGAGTAACAGGAAGGAGCAGGAATTAAAATGGCTGGATGATACGCTGATGTCTTTTATAAAAGATCACTTAAATAAAGATGAGCGGATAAAAACATTTCGCGCGGAACTGGAACAAAAAATACGAGCATACGAGATCGATGCGTATCACGCGGCAAAATTATTAGTGCAAAAATTATGGGGAAAAGATATTACTTAACGACTTCGGCTTCATCCACAAAATAATTTGTCTCACCTTGCCAGAAAAAACTTTTTACCTTTTCCTTATAGTGAACGCGTATCGTCTTTCCTTCCAATCCCATTAATTTCTGAGCTACGGAGTCTTCGCGGACGGAAAATTTCCAGATATTATTTGCAATTGTATTTCCAGGCATAGGATTTATTCCGCCTAAATTTAATTCGCCTTCATATGTTTTTACAAAACCTTTGTGCGAAAACTTCAGCAGCATTCCCGCCCGGTAGCCTTCGCTATAGGTATAGTTATAATACAGGTACGTTCCGATTCCCGCAAGAAAAAACAGTATGATAAAGAACAATAACACTCGCCTGAAGAATTTTTTCACCGGGTGCATTTTTTTCTTTTCGCCGGTTTGTCCCGGGTTATTTTGCATATCATTCTGTGCCATACAATTAATTTTTACTAAATTAAGCATAAATTTGAATAGTATCGCCTTAATGATGGATATTGAAAACACGATAGCTTTCCGCAATGAATACCGCGAACTGGAAGTTGGAAAAAACTATTCCGGAAGATTTCATTTCTGGTTTACCACGATCTGGTGTCTTGCATTGATCATCACCTGCATTGTTTTTCTTCATCAGCCCACATGGAAGGAATTATTAATTCTACCTATCGGTTTCCTCTATATCAATTTTGCGGAATACATCGCGCATCGCGGACCTATGCATCACCGGAAGAAAAATTTTGATAAGGTTTTTAAGCGGCATAGTTTGCAGCATCACCGCTTCTTCACCAAGGAACATTTCAGCTTTGATTCTGCTAAAGATGTAAAGGCAGTCTTATTTCCTCCTGTGTTGCTGCTGTTTTTCTTTTTTGCTTTCGCGCTGCCTGCCGGTTTGCTGTTTTATTTTTTCTGGTCGGCAAACGCGGCATTGCTGTTTATCATCATTGCATTTTCTTACTACCTGAATTATGAATGGCTGCATTTTGCTTATCATCTGCCGCAGGAACATTTTGTTGCACGGCTACCTTTTATCAGCACACTCAGAAAGCTGCATCTTACCCATCACGACCCGCAAATGATGACGAAATATAATTTCAATATTACCTACCCGATCTTCGATGTTCTTTTCGGCACTTATTATAAAGACACCGTTAAGAACCCGGTTACGCAGTTATAAAACATTTAATATTACTTTCTTTTTCGATCTTCTCTTTATATTTACCGTGCAAATAAAATAAGCCTTATCTTTAACCATATGCGATCATATTATAAAATACTGTTCTCATCCCTTCTTTCCTTTCTCGCATTTTCCGGTTTTGCAACGCATAATCGCGCAGGCGAGATCACCTATACGCATGTTTCCGGTTTTACTTACGAATTTACGATCTCCACTTATACCAAAAAAAGTGGAGTGAGCGCTGAAGCCGACAGACCGCGATTAGGAATTTCATGGGGAGACGGCTCTTTTGATTCAATCGAAAGAGTATCACAGGTGTTACTTTCAGGCATATCTCCTTTCGACGTATATCAAAACAAATATGTGGGCAGACATACCTATCCCGGAGCATTTACTTATATCGTTGGTGTGTCAGATCCGAACCGTATTGATAACATCATCAATATTAATAATTCGGTGAACACACTTTTTTATCTTGAAGACACGGTAAAAATTCTTGATCCGAATATTATTGGTTACAACAACTCGCCGCAGTTGCTGAATCCTCCTATTTCTTATGGAAATGTAGGACAGATCTTTGTACATAATCCGAATGCTTTTGATCCTGATGGCGATAGCTTGTCATTTTCAATTATGGCGCCCTTACAGGCGAGCGGATTACCGGTGAGCGGATACTCTTCTCCCGACCAGATCGGTCCCGGACCGAATAACCAGATCTCTATCAACCAGAAAACGGGAGAGTTTACATGGAATGCTCCGCAGCTCGCAGGCATTTATAATATTGTGATCCTGATCAGGGAATATCGCGGCGGCGTATTGATCGGAACCGTGATCAGGGATCTGCAGATCATTATTGATGCGACGAATAATTCACCTCCTATATTAAACGTACCGCTGCAGATCTGTAAAATTGTTGGCGATACGATCCGCTTCACTGCTTCAGCATTTGATCCGAATGCGGGTGATAAAGTTACACTCAGTGCGAATGGCGCTCCGTTTATTGTGCCGGTGAATCCTGCAACCTTTGTAGCGGGTACGCCTGCAAATCCTGTAAGCGGCGTGTTTAACTGGAATACCATCTGTGATCACCTTATAAAAAATGATTACCTCGTTGTGTTCAATGCGGTAGATGATTTTGACAGTCCGAACTTAACGGATTCAAAAACTTTATCGATTAAACTTCTTGCACCGCCACCAAAAAATTTTACGGCTACACTGAATGTCATTAATAAAACCGTTGCCTTAAGATGGGATAGTTTATACTTCTGTGCGGGCAATTCTAAATTTTTAAATTTTTCAGTTTGGAGAAAGAAAGGCTGCAACACGCCGTTGGATACCTGCAATCCTGATCTTGCAGCGTTAGGTTATACTCAGATCGGTACAACAAATAATTATTCCTTTATTGATAATACCATCAGGTCGGGAAATCAATATAGTTACAGGGTGGTTGCTGAGTTTGCCACACGTACGAATGCCGGACTTTTATTGAATAGATTCCAGGGTTTGGCTTCAACGGAAGCCTGTATAATAATTCCCGCGGATCTTCCGCTCATGTATAATGTGGATGTAAGAAATACAGATCTGATCAACGGGCAAATTTATGTAGAGTGGTCAAGACCGTTTGCTGAAAGACTTGATACGATCATCAATCCCGGACCATATGTATTTAAATTATACAGGGGTACCGGAATGAACGGCACGGATTATATCTTGGTGAAGACAGTGAACTCTGCAACATTCTCCGGTATTACAGATACTACATTTTTAGATACCGGTTTGAATACTGAAGGCAATTCCTATAATTATAAGATCGTATTTTTTGCAAGAACTACAGATAGCTTAGGCAGCAGCGAGACTGCATCTTCTGTTTTTCTGAATGTCGGACCTGCATTTCAGGCATTGAATTTATCGTGGAATTTTTCCGTTCCTTGGGTAAATAGCTCTTATGTGATTTTCAGGAAACTGCCGAATGGTACTACGTTTGATTCGTTAACTACAGTAACTACTACTTCTTACCAGGACATTAACCTGAGCAACGACAGCTTATATTGTTATAAAATAAAAGCGATCGGAAGTTATTCTATTCCGGGATTAAAAACACCGCTGATCAATTTTTCACAGGAAGTTTGTGCACGACCAAGTGATACCACGCTGCCTTGTACGCCGGTTTTGAAGATTGAGAATTTCTGTACAAATAGCAATCTCGACACTTCTCAATATATAAATTATTTAACCTGGGTAATCACGCAAACAAGTGGTTGTATTACAAATGATATCATTACTGTCAGGATATTGTACGGGCACCTGACTACAGATTCTTTAAATCAAATTGACAGTGTTACCCCGCACGGACTTAATGGCGGCTATCCGCACATCTTAAACAGCAGGAGTCTCGCGGGATGTTATGCAGTACAGGCAGTGCGCAAAAATGGAAATGCAAGCCCTCTTTCTAATAAAATATGTATAGATAATTGTCCGCTGTATAATTTACCGAATACGTTTACGCCAAACGGCGATGGACAAAACGATCTGTATACACCGATACATCCGTACAGGTTTGTAGATAAGATCGATATGAAGATCTACAACCGCTGGGGAAATCTTGTTTTTCAAACGAGCGATCCGGAGATCAGCTGGAACGGAAATGATTATAAGACCGGTAAGCCTTTATTTACAGGGGTTTACTATTATGTCTGCGATGTTTACTATCAGACTATTGAAGGTTCAAAGAAAACCGATAAACCGTTGAGCGGCTACATACATTTATTCAGGGAATAGAAAAATGATGAATGTTGAATGATGAATGTTGAATGAAAAAATGCTGCAATATTTCTACACTTATTTATCATTCATCATTAAACATTAAAAAATTATGTTCACAGGTATTGTTGAGGAAACAGGAGAAATTATTGCTGTCAAAAAAGATGGGAGCAACATTAATCTTACTGTAAAAAGCAAGCTCTCCCAAACATT
>JAQBNI010000118.1 GCA_028288625.1 Bacteroidota bacterium
CTTATAACAATTATCTTATTACTTATTACGTTTACTTCCTTTGCTCAAATGGAAAAAGCGGATAAGCTTTATGAGGATTATAAATATTCCCAGGCTATATTATTGTACAAGCCGCTTGCAGATTCCGGAAATATAAAAGCAATAAGAAAAATTGCAGACGCCTATCGCAAGATCAATGAATATGAAAACGCTGAAAAATATTATGCGATGGTCGTAGCGGATAAAAATGCCATTGCAAAAAGCTATTTGTATTACGGACAGGCACTGATGAACAACGGAAAATACGACGAAGCAAAAGTATGGTTGAATAAATACATCGCCACTAAACCGGAAGACAATACGCTTGCAAAGAACCTGCTGGCATCATGCGATAAGGCTAAAGAAAATACAACAACCGATAGAAAAATTATTGTAAAAAACCTGACGTGGCTGAATTCTCCCGCTTCAGATTTCTGTGCGGTACCTTTTGAAGATGGAATTGTATTTACCTCTGCACGGCAGGGAAAAATAAATGCTACATCCGGCAGCGGGTTTCAGGAAGTTTACTTTGCAAAATTAAATTCGAATGCATCTGCAACCATTGAACCAGTAAAAGGTGTGGTGAATACAAAAAATTATAACAGCGGTCCGGCTTGCATAGATACCGCAAGACAACTCATCTATTTCACAAAAAATAATTTCCAATACGGAGACGCTATCGCAAATAAAAAAGGAGATGTTACACTGAAAATATTTTCTGCAAAAAGAAGTAACGACGGCTGGAAGGATATAAAGGAACTGGAACTAAATGACGTAGAGTATTCCTGTGCATTTCCAAGTATCAACAAACAAGGCGATATGATCTACTTTACTTCAGATCGTGGCGGTGGCTATGGCGGAAAAGATATTTATTATTCCGTGTTTGTGAACGGATCATGGAGCAAGCCCAAAAATGCCGGCAAAAATATCAATACTTCAGGTGATGAGCGTTACCCCTTTATTCACAGCGACGGCACTTTATATTACTCTTCAAACGGTTTTCCGGGTTATGGCGGCATGGATATTTTTAAAAGTGTTCCAAACAAGCTGGGTGAGTTCGAAAAGCCTGAAAACCTGGGAAAGCCATTCAACAGCGCTACCGATGATTTCGGATTTTTCTTAGATGGAAATTACAGTGATGGTTTCTTTTCTTCTGATAGAAATGGCGGCGCCGGCAGCGATGATATTTACAGCTTTTCGTACGCGGATATTCCGTTGCAACTAAATATTTTGTGTGATGGAAATGCCGGAGACAGTGTAAGAATCAGCATTCAAAATAACGGGAAGACTGTATCAGAGAACTTTTATAATAAAAGTTTCTCTTACGCTTTAGATCCAAATTCAGATTATAACTTTGATATTTCTAAAGACGGATTTGTGACACAACAACTCCGCATCAAAACATCAGGAAATAAAAAACCGGTCGTAAAAACGATCAATTTAAGCGCTGCAAAAAAAGAAGATTAGATCTTTATGTGATCGATAAAACTCCTATCGATATTTACAGTAGCATTTAGCTTATATAAAATTGAATACAATCCGAAAAAGGTCCGGTGCAGGTAAATTGCATGCTTTGAACCGCGCATCGCGCTTGGCTTTCTGAATTCCTTGTTATTTAAGATTTCCTCTCCCTGGGATTGCAGTTGATCATAAAATTTTTTATCGCCAAAATAAAAGGTATCGCTTTTCATGGGCATCGATAAATTGCGGATCGCTTTTACAGCAGTATCATAAAATAAAGCTTCGACTTCCTTACTATCACCTTTTCTCAGCATATCAAGGTGTTCAAGGCAAATGCGCAATTTTTTCGGATCATTAAATACATCGTCTTTTACCAATGCGAAATAGTGTATATAAAAATCTTTCGGAATTTTCTTCACACAGCCAAAATCCAGTACAACCAATTTATTATCCTTAGTAATTAAAAAATTTCCCGGATGCGGGTCGGCATGGAATTCATGATGCTGATGAATGGATACATGTAAAAAATCAAGCAAAGCCTGCCCCACCTGGTTCTTCTTACGCTGATCTTTTTCGGTATCAATAAACTGCTGCAATGGCTGCGCATCGATCCATTCCATCGTCAGGATCTTTTTTGCAGATAGCTCTTTATAATATTTCGGTATAATTAAATTCGGAACATGTTCTGTCCATTTTGCAATTTGAATGGCATGGCGCAATTCTTTTTCATAATCACATTCTTCTGTCAATCTTTCTTCAAACTCCTCAAAATATTCACGTACGTCTTTTTCTTTTATACCGAGGAAACGAAGAAAGAGTGGCTTCACCATGTTGATATCAGAATGAATACTTTCCGCAACCCCCGGATATTGTAATTTCACAGCTAGCTTCTTTCCATCCTTATAAGCTTCGTGCACCTGCCCGATAGATGCAGCATACACAGCATTTACTTTAAACGAATCGTATATTTCATTCGGCGCTTTACCGATGTATTTTTTAAAAGTATTCACCACCAGCGGACCGCTTAACGCCATCGCACTGTTTTGAGCCTGTGCGAATTTTTCTGCGTAAACTTTTGGCAGTAAGCCATTATCCATACTCATCATTTGCGCAATTTTCAAAGCGCTTCCTTTCAACTGGCTCATCAGCTTGAATAATTCATTCGCATTCTTTTCATCAAATGCATTTTCATCTACATTCCTGTTTACCGCTTTCTGTGCGTTATGCTTAATGTAGTTCGCTCCCACCTTCATGCTTGTACGGAATACCTTCGATGCTCGTGCCACCTTTGATGTCGGGATCTTATCTTGTTTCTTATCGGGCATTAAAAATTATTTTCTAAGTTTAAAAATGTTCTGAATAAGATCCAGTCCTGAGTCAATTACACCCGGTGCTAAAATATCAAATGTAAAATGAACTGATTTCTCCACCAATACGTCTGTATGCTCTTTGTTTTCACTTTTATCATTCGCCCAGTAATACAAAACAGAAAGAAATGTATTCCATAATAATCCTCCATAATAATTTGCTACAAATGGTCTGGCTTGTATTTCCCCGGAATTTGTTCCTTCAAGAATCAGCGTATCGCAATAACCGGAAAATAATTTTCTGAGCTCTTCCAATCCCGGATTTTTTATAAAAGGAATGCGTTGCTGTTTTAAAAATGAGGTGAATTTATTTTCATCCTCACTTATGATTTGAAGAAATGTATACATAAAAGCGAGCATCTTTTCGCGTGCAGAATAACCGGCATAATTATCGTCTTCATTGCAGGTTGCAATCGCTTTGTCAAAAACCGCACTCCAGTTGAATTGTAGATCTGAATCCATTCTATATTTAATTCCGTTTATTTAAAATTAGTTCTATTAAATCGTTTATTTTTGTTAGAAATTGTTAATCAATGCATTCAATTGAAGAATTAAGAGAGACATTCGCGAAGTATCTGAACGACCAATCATTTACACAGGAGCCGAAGAATTTATATGAACCGAATAATTATTTTTTACAGATCGGTGGAAAAAGACTTCGCCCAACGCTTTTGCTTTTATCTACGGAACTATTTGACGGAAAAATAGAAGAAGCGTTACCTGCTGCGCTGGCAGTAGAATATTTTCACAATTTTACTTTGATACACGATGATGTAATGGACAAAGCTCCTTCACGCAGGGGTTATAAAACGATGCATGAAAAATACAACCTGAACACGGCAATATTAAGTGGTGATGTATTGCTTGTAAAAGCGTTCGAGTGTATCGGAAAAACTCATGGAGACTTCAGAAAATTGTTTGCTGTTTTCACAAAGACGGCAATCGAGGTGTGCGAAGGACAGCAATATGATATTGAGTTCGAAACAACGGAGAATGTAACACAGGAGGAATATATAGAAATGATCAGGCTGAAAAGTGCAGTATTGCTTGCGGGAAGCATGAAAATAGGCGCTATCATTGGTGATGCTTCAGAAGAAAATGCAAACCTGTTATATGCTTACGGCGAAAACCTGGGTATAGCTTTTCAAATCCAGGATGATATACTGGATTGTTATGGCGATGAAAGTCTTGTTGGTAAACTTCCGGGTGGAGATATCATTCAAAATAAAAAAACATTGCTGCTGATTGAAGCTTTAAATAAAGATGACGGACAGCTTAAAGAATGGATCTCAAAAAAAGAATTTGATCAAAAAGAAAAGCTGCAAGCTGTTTTAAATATCTATGATCAATATCATATTAAAGAATATGCACTGGAACAAAGAAGTGCTTACGTTCAAAAATCGGAACAGCTATTAAATCAAATTAATTTGCCTGGTAATAAGAAAACAATTTTAAAAGACCTGGTGAATTATTTAGTGATCAGGGATTTTTAATCCCTGTCAGGGCAGCATTTTTTTGCCCAGTTTAAGATCAGTGATTTTTGATGATCATTTAATATTGCATCGCGGTGTATCAATGTATAGCTCGGCAGCGGCATTTCATCTTTCTCAATTACCTTAGCAATGCCTTTCATTTTCTTTGCAGCTTTTTTCAAGCCATAATCTCCAAACGTCGAAAAATTAAGGCGCTTCTTTCCATCCTGGATGTGGTTGTTCATCCACCAGTATACCGGCTGTATATTATTGTACCACGGATATCTCGTATTGTTGCTATGGCAATCATAACAGGCGATCTTTAATAAATGTAAAACACTGTCCGGAACAACCGTAACATTAGTAATATCAGAGGGAAGCAATTCATTGCTTTGATTTTTCGCCGGGCGAAAAAATTGAAGGACAATAAAGACGACAATTAAAAAAATAAATAATTTCCGGATCATAAAGAATGCTTTACTATGGTATCTATTGCAATAATAAACTTTTCAGTACAAAAATGGTAACTTTATAGAGATGAGATTTCTTCAATTTTTATTTTTATTGATTTCTATCCCGGTTTTCGCTGAAAATTATTTTAAAGTGATCTATGTCGCAGATCATAAAGTGGATTGCGGAAATTCAAAAAAATGTTTTTTAACGCGTGACTCACCAACAGAACAATGGGAAACATTTGAGAGCAGTATTGAAGGATTTAATTTCGTAGAAGGTTATGAGTATTGTATTCTTGTAGAAATTCAATCTCCACTATTATCCAACAGCATTGCGGATTCTATTCATCCCAAATATATTCTGAATGATATCAAATCGAAAATAAAAACCGGGAATACGTCAAGAATAATTAAAAATATCCCCGACAGCAGCAAGTGGATATTATATAAACTAAAGACCAAGGATGGTACAAAAACATTTTCTATCCCCAAAGCATATCTGCAATTTCATACAAAAAACAATACCATTAACGGGAATACAGAATGCAATGATCTGAATGCAACTTTTAAGCTCGATTCATCACAATTAAAATTCGAAGATATCTCTACAACTAAAATGGCTTGTAAAAAACATTCCATCGAACCTGCTTTTTTAAAGATGATGAACGAAGCAACTAATTATAAAGTCGCATCAAACTTATTATACATTTACAAGAGTAAATATTTACTTGCGATGTTTACAAGGAAAAAATAGTCTCAATTTAATAACGTTTCAGATCCCAAATCAAGTTTGGGATGACATTAGTTTCTGCGCTGTGCTGCTGCGCCGCACAGCGCATTGAGCAATCATCCTGAACTTGATTGCTTCGCCAGTTCGCTTCGCTCGTGCCAGGATCTAAAAACGCAACTGCAATTCGAAACGGGATTATTACCCTTCCTAATGTCAGGGCAGGCTCTGCTACGTTTCTCTTAATGAGATTCTCATTTGCGGACAACTATCACACAGGTACCGTGTACCTCCCCAACTTGAGGTCACAAATTGTGACCTCAAGTTTTCAGATTCCTGTATCGTCATTTCAAACATAAAATCTTCCGGAAAACGATCAATATTGCGCTTAACCGCTTGCTTTAAAACCTTTGTCTCTACTCCATAAAGTTCTGCAAGGTCTTTATCCAACATTACTTTCTGATTTCTGATAAGGTAAATTTTACCAGCGATCACTTGTTCATTAATTGCAAGCATATAACATGTTTTCTATTGAGATACAAAATTCAGGCAAATTCCATAAATCTTCTTCTCTTTTTTTCATGTTTAACTGAAAGGATATAGTTTAATACCTATTTTTAATAAAATTTGAAATGAAAAATCTGCTAAAGCATTCTTGTATTTTTCTATTTTTCTTATTTGTGCACTTGCCTTTAAGTGCACAGATTCATCAGCTGCAAACCATATGGGAAACAGATGCCGTTTTAAAAACTCCGGAATCAGTTTTATATTACCCGAAAGGAAAATTCTTATTTGTATCCAATATTGATGGTAAACCCGACGAAAAAGATGGCAAGGGGTCTATCGGAAAAATTGACCTCAACGGAAAGATCATTAATGTGGATTGGGTAAGCGGTTTGAACGCGCCGAAGGGAATGGGCATTTTTCAGGATAAATTATTTGTAGCAGATCTTACGGAAGTAGTTGTGATCGATATCGCTAAAGAAAAGATCATTCAACATATTCCTGTTGATAGTGCCATCTTTTTAAATGATATCACCATAGATAAAAAAGGTATTGTATATGTAAGTGATACCAGAAATTTTAAAGTGCACAAAATTGAAAATGGAAAAGTAACGACATTTCTTGAAAACCTTCAGGGACCGAACGGATTGCTGGCTGTTGATGATAACCTGTATATTTTGGATCGGGGGAATTTATTAATAACCGACAGCTCAAAAAAAATTACCAAACTTGCTGATGATATGGATAAAAGCACTGATGGGATTGAAATGGTAAAACCGGATCAGTTTGTGATCAGCTGCTGGAGCGGTATTATTTATTACGTAACTGCAGATGGTGATAAACAGGTTTTATTTGACAAGCGAAAGGAAAAGATCAACAGTGCAGATATCGGCTATCACCGTGAAAGCAAAACGATATTTGTTCCTACTTTTTACGGCGATCGCGTAATCGCCTATAAATTAAAAAAAATTATAGAACATTAATTACAGCTGCTTGATCTCTGCAACAAGTTGTGTCAACGCTTTTTTTGCATCGCCAAAAAACATAGAACACTTTGGATTGTAAAATAATAAATTCTCGATGCCGGCATATCCTGCATTCATCGAGCGTTTATTTACGACAATATTTTTTGCTTTGTCAACTTCCAATATTGGCATGCCATAAATTGGCGAAGACGGATCTGTTTTTGCAGCAGGATTTACAACATCGTTTGCTCCTACCACTAATACAACATCCGTTTGTTCAAATTCAGGATTGATGTCTTCCATCTCCACTAACTTATCGTATTCCACATTTGCTTCCGCCAACAAAACGTTCATATGCCCCGGCATACGACCTGCAACGGGGTGAATAGCATACTTTACTTCAACACCTCTTTCTTCCAATAATTTTTCAAGTTCGTGAATAACGTGCTGCGCCTGCGCCACTGCTAATCCATAACCCGGAACGATCACGACTTTTTTAGAGTAATTCAACATCACCGCAAGATCCGATACTTGTATATCTTTAATGTTTCCGTCTACTTCCGAGCTTGCAGCAGCAGCGCCGCCGCCACCTCCGAAAGCACCAAAGATCACGTTTGAAAGCGGACGGTTCATCGCCTTGCACATTGCAAGCGTTAATAATGTTCCTGCAGAGCCCACTAAAATTCCACCGGTCAGCATCACTTTATTATCGTACAGAAACCCCCCGAATGCAGCTGCTAAACCTGTGAAAGAGTTCAGCAATGAAATCACAACAGGCATGTCCGCACCACCGATCGGGAACACAAATAAAACACCATAAATGCAAGCCATCACAAACAATACCCATATCAACAGTGGATTAATTGTTTCTGCAGATATCACTAAATAAATTGCAAATGCCGCAACGATCAGAAAAAATACATTGTTTAAAATATTGTATTTCGGCAATCGTATCGGCTTGTTTATTTTCCCGCTTAATTTTAAATAGGCAATAACAGAACCTGCAAAAGAAATACTGCCAATCACCAAGCCTGCCATAATAAATGCTAATGCTCCCGTGTTGCCGATATTATGTTTGAATTCCGCTAAACCAATAAGCGCTGCGCATGCTCCACCCATGCCGTTGAACATGGAAACAAGTTCCGGCATCTTCGTCATCTGCACGCGTTTAGCCGTGAGCCAGCCAATTCCTGTACCGATAGCAATGCCGCCGAAGATCAAAACAATTTTTATAAATTCTCTAGAAGTGTGTTCTGTGTTGTGTAGAAATATCGTACCTAAAATAGCAATGGTCATTCCGAATGCGCCGATTAAATTTCCTTTGCGCGCAGTTTTTGCATTACCCATCAGCTTTAATCCGACAATAAAAGTTACTGATCCGATTAAATAACAAATCTCTAAAAGTCCTTTCATTACAATTATTTTTTCTTAAACATTTCAAGCATTCTGTCGGTCACTACAAATCCTCCGACCACATTTAGTGTTCCCAGTATCACTGCTAAGAATCCTAAGACAAGCCCGGGAATATTTTGCGGATCAGTATCCAGCATCACAATGATAGCTCCAACGATCACAACGCCATGGATCGCATTTGCCCCACTCATTAGCGGTGTATGCAGTACCGTGGGTACGCCGCCAATCACTTCAATACCAACAAAAACAGAAAGCACGATGAAGTAGATCATCTCGCGGTTCTGAAGAAAGAAATCTAAAATATGCATGGTGTATTAATTTGAAAATTTAAAAATGATTTAAATTCTTTTCTCTCCTTTGTGGACAATCAAACTTCCCTTCGTAATCTCTTCTTCCATCTCCCACTTAAAACCATCCTTATCTGCAAGGTGATATAATAAAGTTTGAATATTTTTTGCGTACAGGTCGCTTGCATTCATGGGGAGCAGCGATGGAATATTTCCTTCTCCGATGACTGTAACGCCATTTAATTGGATAGTTTCATTCAGTTTGCTTCCAACAACATTTCCGCCTTGTTCCACTGCCATATCTAAGATCACGGAACCGAACTTCATTGCTTTCACCATGTCTTCTGTTACGAGTACAGGCGCTTTTTTTCCCGGTATCAATGCCGTAGTGATCACGATATCTGCTTCAGCAACATGCTTTCCTACCAGCTCCTGCTGCATTTTTAAAAATTCTTCCGACACTCCTTTTACATAACCGCCTTCCATCTTTATCGTGTCATCTCCTTTTACTTCAATAAATTTTCCACCCAAAGATTGTACTTGCTCTTTTGTCTCAGGACGAATGTCTGATACTTCTACAATTGCTCCCAAACGTTTTGCAGTGGCAATCGCCTGCAAGCCTGCAACGCCGGCGCCAAAGATCACTACCTTAGCCGGCTTGATCGTTCCCGCAGCGGTTGTCATCATCGGAAATATTTTCCCTAATGTATCCGCACACATGATCACTGCTTTGTATCCTGCAAGATTCGCCTGTGAAGACAATGCATCCATTTTTTGTGCGCGCGAGATACGCGGAACGGCATCCATAGAAAATGCAGAGATACCCGCGCTCACACACGCATTTACCAGTTCAGTATTTGTTGCTGCCCACATAAATGAAACAAGTATCGCTTCTTTTTTCATTAATGCGATCTCTTGAGGTTGCGGAGCGTTTACTTTCAATACCACATCCGCTGTAGAATAAATAGTTTGCGCATCAGTAATGATATTCGCTCCTGCATTTTTATACGCTTCATCGTTAAAGAAAGAATTCATTCCCGCTCCCGTTTCCACGTTTACTGAAAAACCTTTTGCCACCAAATCCTTTACAATCGACGGCACTAATGCAACTCTGTTTTCTTTAAATTTGGTTTCTTTTGGAACTGCAATAATCATTGATATTGAAAATTTTGTGCGCTAAAATAAGGATGTTAAACCTTATATTTCATGATGTTAATAAAAATTATGGTTATGTTAAAGTAAAATGTATTTTTGAATATAGTCGTAATAAATTAAACAGTAAAAGTGAAAAAGGCAGCTTCCATACCGGTGACATTTGTGGCATTAATGTGGATGATCCATATTTTCCAGGTGGTTTACAGGATCGATCTTGGAAACTTAGGTATTTATCCGCGGGATCTGCATACGATCACCGGCATTCTCACTTCACCATTAATTCACGGCTCCTGGGAACATCTTTTATCTAATACTTTCCCATTATTGGTTTTAGCACTTCTTCTCTTTTTAACTTATGAGAAAATTGCCACAGCTGTATGGACGATGAATTACCTGTTTACAGGCTTGCTCGTATGGCTGTTTGCAAGAGATTCCTATCACATCGGCGCCAGCGGTATTATTTACGGGTTGGCTTCTTTTCTGTTATTCAGCGGATTTTTCAGGATGGATATAAAGGCAATTGCAATTGCAAGCGGCGTTGCAATTTTTTATGGCGGAATGGTGTGGGGTATTTTACCGATACAGCCCGGCGTCTCCTGGGAATCTCATTTGTTTGGTGGAATAGTCGGTTTTATACTTGCGTTCATCTATCGCAATAAATATAAAGATGCGGTGATCGAGTTACATGAAAACGAGGTCAGCACACGAAAAACTTTCGAAGACTTTTTAGAAAATAAGTGAAGCTTATTTAAACGGGTTCCTTGCAATATACTCTGCCGGCTTGATCCGGTTAAGAAAATAAGGCAGTGACGTATTGAACAGCCTGTTGTTTAATTTCAGATATGCATGCAGTGGCTTTGGTTCAGCACCGATCGTGGTTTTAATTTCTGTAGCTGTTCTGCCGAAGTGTATAGTTTTTATGTTGTGCTCAATTGCAAATTTTACAAAATCCAGCAGCATCCTGTTGTATAATTTGTACTCTTTATTCACTTCATAATTTAAGCCGATGTAATGCACGTGCAATATAAACGGATCTACATGAAACAGGCAGGCAAAGCTCACCATCTTGCCTTCGAGGTAATATGCGAAGAACGAACATTTGTCTCCGTACAAAGATTTTACACGCTCGAAAAAATCAATGTTTAAAATGCCCATATTAAATGTGACGTGATTGACGACATTGTTATATAAATTTTCCAGTTCTTCTTTGTGTTGTACGATATCATCAACAGAAAACTCCTTCCTGCATATTTCTTTAGAGATCGTTAAAACTTTTTTTGCACGAACACGGTATTTAGAAGAAAACGCATCCATAAAATCCTCAAAACATGCCCACTGCTGATCAACATGCATGTACATGTCCGGCTCCGTATTAAAAGGGTGATAAGCATGATTACAGAAATTGACACACTTCTCTTCATCCTGTAAATAAATATTTGCAACGAGCGAAGCGCTTGGTTTTTTTCCGGAAAATGTTTTGTGAATACGTTTAAATATTTCAGGGATCAGCGAAACGATTTCTTCATCATTTTCAGAAATAATCCCTTTATCACCTGTAAAAAAAATATCTCCTAAATTGAGCACTTTCGTATTTTTTTGCGCGATATATTTTTTAACTGTGCTCTTCAAGCCACGACTTCCGTCACCGGAATAGTTAACGAGATTACGCATTGAAAAATCAAGCAGCTGCACATATATAGCAGCAATAATCGCATTGTTGTTATAGATAAGCACATACCTGAAACAAATATCCTTTTGAATATTTTCAACAATACTTAAAAACTGATGGGTTTGATAAAACGGCAGAGAAGCGTTAATGGAATTCCACATCTTTTCATCAATACCTGACAGACTGTCGAAGATCTGGATAGAAATATCATCATCTAATTTCTCAAAAGGAACTTCCATGTGACAAAGGTAAGAACCGTTTTAGAGTAATTGACGGATTTATCTTATAACTATTTCAAAATTCATTATTTATGATTAAATTTAAACATAAACTGATCGTATGCTTGGATTTATAACAGGAATGTTAGCGGCAAATGCAGGAGAATGGTATCTCCATAAATATGTATTGCATGGACAAGGAAAGAAAAAAGACAGCTTCTGGCGTTTTCATTGGGCAGTGCACCACCGCACAGTAATGCAGGAAAATTTCAGGGATAAAGATTACGAACATAATATCTGGGATGCATGGGATCCGCAAAGTAAGGAGGTTGCTGCATTGGTTGGAAGCGCGGTTGTTGTTTCTCCATTTTTCTGGATCGCACCGGGATTTACCCTTGGAGTTTGGGCTTCACAATACAATTATTATCGCGTTCATAAAAAATCTCATCTCGATCCTGAATGGGGTTATAAATATTTGCCTTGGCATTACGATCATCATATGGCGCCCGACCAGGATAAAAACTGGTGTGTTACTTTCCCGTTTTGGGATCATGTAATGGGCACGCGTGTACCTTATAAGGGCACGGAGCGCGAGCGTATAGATCTTGAACGCAAAGCACGCAAGGCAGAAGCATTAAATAAAAAACAAACTCCTGCTATTACTGCAACTCATAAGGAAAAGTCTCCAACTGGCAAGATTTAAACTTATCTGCTTAATATTTGTTGTTAAAAGAAAACAAATATGAAACGATCAAGTATTTCTTTCTATGTAATTATTGCGTTTGTAATCAGTCTCGGCAGTTGTAAATTAATAGACAAGCTGACACAGTTCAACGTAGATTACAGCACTAATTTTACTATCCCGCCAACAGCAGTCACTGGGTTGCCTATAGATTTAAATCTTACACCTTCAGAAGTAAACACAAATTCTGCACAAACTTTTTCTGACAATAATACAAGTGGTGATCATATAAAGGAAGTCATGTTGAAAAAGCTTACACTGACGATCACAAGTCCTGCAGGCAGAAAATTTGATTTCCTGAAATCCGCTTCCATTTATCTCAGTGCATCCGGGTTACCTGAAGTTTTAGTGGCAAGTATCGATAATATTAATGCTGCTACAGTAGGAAGTTCTATTGAGCTTACACCCACTTCGCAGGATCTTAAAGCTTACCTGATCAAGCCGGCATTTACAATCAGAGAAGTTGCAAAGGTTGCCACTACGCTAACCGAATCGGTGGATGTAAGAGCAGACGCACAATTTTTTGTGCAGGGAAGTATCAAGAAATAAACAGTTAATTTACAACTACCAGCTTTGCGGCTTTGCGCTCGTTGTCTTTTACGAGGGATAAAATATATGATCCTGCTGAAAGAGAAAATTCATTCACCGGTAATTGCAACTGATGAATTCCTTTTTCCGTATTGCCAATATCTTTTGTTGAAATTTTCTTTCCCAGTACATCAAATATTTCAATGGAATAATTTCCACTTTCGCCGATATTCAATTCCATAGAGAGTACGTCTTTAACAGGATTTGGATAAATATAAAGACTGCTTATGCCTGTTGCATATTGATGTTTACTTTGTAGAATGATACTTGAAGTTGTAAATTTATTCAGTGTCTTTCCATTTGCAAAAACGGAAAGATTATAAATGCCATCCGGCAAGGCGAGGTTATCTGTACAAATATATTTTCCTTCCCGCAATTCGAAATGCAATGAAATAATTTTATCCTGTACAATATCTCCGTTCATATCCATGTTGCGGTTTAACGTTGCTTCCACTTTTATGTCGCTTATATTTTCGCTGAGGTTATCAAAATCAACAGAGATATTATTTAAGGAAAGAAAATCATCATCACCAAAATTTAATTTCATCATTGTATTATCTGCACCGCTTACAAAAGCAATAAAAGGATCATTGGATTCAACAATATATTTTTTATTTTTTGGAAGATCTTTCAGTTCATATGATTGAAAAATATTCAATAAATTGTTCGTCGTATTTTTTGTTTTTGAATTGAATACTTCTCTCCCGCTTTCGTCCGTAATTATAAATTGCTGATGATTATTGCTACCGATAAACCTGATCTTCGCGTCAGCATTTTCAACATAAAAAACATTTTTTCCCGTTTTCGATTGCAGCAATTGCGCATTCGATCCGCTGTTCTCATATGCAGACTGTTGCTTGCGTTGTACGACAGGTGTATTCGCACGAAGCTGATGCGTTTGTATATAACTGATCTGCGAATCAACAATATTCCATACCTCCGGTGCATAAAAAACATCAAGGTGATTCCAGTACGCCTGTGAATCGGGCGGTTGATTAACGACCAATGTTCCGCCGGGACGAACAGCACCATAGAATGCAGATAATCCATCATTCCACTTCGTATTATTTGCAGGATTGCTGTATTTTTTCGGTACCGTTACGAAGCGGGAGAGATCGCCCATCAACGTAAAAAACACCTGCACGAGACCTTCATAAAAATTATTGATCAACGGAACTTTTCCGCACGGCGGAGCAATGTTATAAAAGCCCACTGCAAAAAGATCGTTATCCATCAGGTCAGGAAGCTCTGTATGGTGATCACTTCCCCATGAAGCCAAACACCTGTTTTTATCCGGTTGGTTTGCGGGATTATTATCCATCATCGGTCGCACTACACCCGCCATGTATGCCGATTGTAACTGAAAGGTTCCTTTATCTTTAAAGACATCACCTATTCCAAAAGGCACGATGTCCAAAATATCCTTGATGATCGGCGCAGCGATCACATCGCCCATCGCGGCACCAAAATAAGGCGATGCGAGTGACACTACTCCTTTTATAGAATCTGCAATGCCCGAATTGTACATGGCAAATTCCATATCGAGTCCGCCCTTGCTATGACAAATAGCAACAACATGATCCACGCCGTAATAAGCGCATGTCTGGCGAACCATGTCTGCAATTACTTGTCCGTTCTTTTCCAAACTATTGCTCGCCGACTGATCAAAAAATGCAGTGCGGTAACCTTCTGCATAAGTGCGCTGATACCAGTCATTTCCCAAAGCGAACCAACCATAGCCGATATCGAACCAGCCGTGTACAAAGATCAGCACCGGCTTGTTTTCACTACCCGGAGGTGTTGCCCCATAAATGATCTGGTTGAGCCTTGCCTGCGGTTCATCACAGTGATAGGTTACAGGCGGATTTAAAATTTTTACTGGAAAATTAGCAGCCGATAATGCTGAGGAGAGAGCGTAAAATAAGATTACAAAGTAAAGTTTTTTCATCAGCGATTATTGATCAAATAAATATAATGAAATTATTGAAGAATATTCTCACCGCTTTTTATAAGTGATCTTCCAGTATCCCAATTCCTTCCCGGAGTACAACCGGCTCATCACCTGTGCAATCTATTACTGTGGAAGGACGATACCCTCCGGGTCCGCCGTTGATCACAATATCCACTTCATTTTTATAGTGCTGGTAAATCGCATCCGGATCTGTAATATAATCTATCACTTCATCATCATGATGCACGGATGTTGTAATGATCGGATTGCCCAGTTCCGTAACAATCATGCGCGCGATATCGTTATCGGGAACACGAATTCCAATAGTTTTCTTTTGATTTTTGAAAAGTTTTGGTACAGCACTATTCGCCTTTAAAATAAACGTGAACGGACCCGGCAAGCATCGCTTCATCAGTTTATAAGTTGGAGTATTTACATTTAAAGTGTAATCGCTGATATGGCTGAGGTCATTGCAGATAAACGAGAAATTCATTTTTTCCAGCTTCACTTTTTTTATCCTGCATATTTTCTCAACAGCTTCCTTATTAAAAATATCGCAGCCTAATCCATATACTGTATCCGTCGGATAGATCACCAACCCTCCATCGCGCAAACAGTCCACTACCTGTTTCATTTTGCGCATGTCGATGTTATGGGGAAAGATGTCTATTAGCATAAAAGTTATCAGTTACCGGTTATAAGTTATTTGGATAAACATTCAGATAAATTGATAGTTTAATCAAACTTAAGTATAATCAAAAGAATAAAACTATTTCAATTAATATAAGAAAATAAAAAGAGCCGTTCCGGAGAGGAACGGCTCAAAGTCTGTAATAACGTTAACTAAGGAAAAACTTTTATTAAAATTTTAAACTGTTTAGATCTGCAAACTGGCAAATGATACCGCCCATGATCATCAGGGTGAAAAACCAGAATCCGGCGTTAATAGCAATATGCTTAGCTGTTTTGCGCTCAAACATTCCGCATATAGCTGTTACAGGCAACGCAATACCGATTCCGGTAATTCCGCCGTGAAGCATTCCATGTTTGAAAGTACGGAAGTCGTTTCCGTATTTTCCCATCATGTTACCAAAGTCTGCCTGGCATGCTGCTTCCTTCATGTGATTTTGCAGCATGGAGAAAAATCCCATCTGGTGAATTACAATGCCGGATAAAACGAAGGAAATAAAAAAGCCGAAAATATAAGTCAGGATAAAAACGAGCGGCATATTAAATCCTTCTTTCATTTTTACTGCATCGAATTTGCCTGCGGATAACCAGGCTGTTCCAAAAACTTTTGGGTGGTACCAGATAAATCCGAAAACTAACGGCACTAATGCCGAGATTGCGAGTGTCAACATGAAATTTAATTGCATAACTTTATTTTTTTAGTTAGGTCAATTTATGGCTTTTTTGCGGGAGGTGGTGTAAAACGCATGTTGGAAGTTTTCAACATGTCTTGACAATCATATCGATACAAATATTAAAACCATCACACCTGAATTTGAAATAGTAGTTAACTATCTATAAAACAATAAACTACAATTATTTTTTGGCGACTGCCTTTTGTACCAGCTCTGCAGCTTCTGAAAGCAGTATCGCTGATTGTACTTTTAAACCCGAATCCTCGATCATCTTTTTTGCAATTTCTGCATTTGTACCCTGGAGACGTACAATGATAGGAATATGGATATTGCCGATCTTTTTATAGGCGTCGATCACCCCGGCAGCCACACGATCGCATCGCACAATTCCCCCAAAGATATTTATCAGGATCGCTTTTACATGCTCGTCTTTTAAAATGATGCGAAAAGCTTTTTCCACGCGTTCGGCGTTTGCAGTTCCGCCCACATCTAAAAAATTAGCCGGTTCTCCGCCGCTGAGTTTTATGATGTCCATGGTCGCCATCGCAAGTCCCGCCCCGTTTACCATGCAGCCCACATTTCCATCGAGCTTTACATAATTCAGATCTGCAGCTGCCGCTTCAATCTCCGTTGGATCTTCTTCCAGCAAATCGCGCTGCGCTTCAAGATCTTTGTGACGGAATAAAGCGTTATCATCCAAGTTCACTTTCGCATCAACCGCAATAATTTTATCATCGGAAGTTTTTAAAACAGGATTGATCTCGAACATACTCGCATCAGATGCTGTGTATGCTTTATATAAACCCATTACGAAACTTACCATTTCCTTGAATGCCTGCCCGGACAAGCCCAATTTAAATGCGATCCTTCTCGCCTGGAAAGGCTGAACACCGACCGCGGGATCTATCCATTCTTTAAATATTTTTTCAGGTGTGTGCTCAGCAACTTCTTCAATATCCATTCCGCCTTCCGCAGAATACACGATCGCGTTGCACTCTTTTGTTCTGTCTAATAAAACAGACATGTAATATTCTTTCGTTGGAGATTCGCCTTTATAATATGCATCTTCACCGATAAAAACTTTGTGCACGATCTTCCCCTGCGGACCGGTTTGCGGCGTGACTAACCGCATGCCGAGAATTTCTTTTGTCTTTTCCTTTCATGCATCAAGACTCCCCGCGTATTTTACACCACCGCCTTGTCCTCTTCCACCTGCATGAATTTGATCTTTTACGACTAAGCCCTTCTTGCCTGTACGCGCTACAATTGTATTCCATGCTGCCACTGCCTGCTCTACAGTTTCGGCAACAATTCCTTCCTGCACTTTCACGCCAAACTGCTTCAACAATTCTTTTCCCTGGTACTCGTGTAAATTCATTTTTATAATATTTTAAATGGAGAGAAAGAATTGAAATTCTTTCTGAAAGGAACAAATG
>JAQBNI010000130.1 GCA_028288625.1 Bacteroidota bacterium
TTGCGGAAGTATATCGCGGACAACATGTTTTAAAGCGGGATGAAGCCGGGGCGGAGCGTTGTACGGCTTGTGGTTTATGCGCGGTGGCTTGTCCTGCAGAAGCAATAACGATGCAGGCAGCGGAGCGAAAAAAAGGAGAAGAGCATTTATATCGTGAAGAAAGATATGCGGGTACGTATGAGATCAACATGCTGCGTTGTATTTACTGCGGCTTATGCGAAGAAGCCTGTCCCAAGGAAGCCATATTTCTAACGGACAGGATTGTGCCGACTGAATTTGAACGCGATGAATTTATTTATGGCAAAGATAAATTAGTGGAAGATGTAAATCATCCGATAGATATTTCCGCACGTCAAACAAAAAAAGTATTGGAATTCAAAAAAGATAAAACAAAATTTCATAACCAAACATGGGAGGACAGGGAAAATCCTCTGATCAGTGCAAAAAGTAATTATCATTAGATCGTAACAATAACCAGCCAAATGTTAGCGCAGTATTTATTTTTCTTTTTATCGTTTGTTGCCGTATTCAGTGCGCTTATGGTGATCATTGATAAAAATCCCGTTCATTCTGTGCTCTATCTCATCATCACATTTTTTGCTATTGCAGGACATTTCTTTTTGCTGAACGCACAATTCCTCGGAGCCGTGCACATTATCGTTTATGCAGGAGCGATCATGGTTTTATTTTTATATGTCATCATGATGCTGAACCTCAATAAAGAGATAGAACCTCATAAAAAAAATATACCAAAAGTGATAGCCGTAATTTCTGCGGGTTTATTAATGATCTGCCTTGTGGCAGTGTTAATTGGTGCTGAACGAACTATGCTTCCTGCTGCCCGTGATAGTAATATTGGTTTGGTAGAAAATTTAGGAAAGGTTTTATTCAGAGAATATATGCTGCCGTTTGAAATTTCATCGGTGTTGTTTTTAGCAGCTATGGTCGGCGCAGTGATGTTGGGTAAAAAAGAAATACATTGAATAGTTTGCAGTTTGCAATAGATCAGTTTGCAAAACGAAATAATTATGGGAACTTATAGAGATTTAACAGTATTTAAAAAGAGTTTTACTCTTGCGATTGACATACATCTTTTAAGTAATAAATTTCCCAAAGATGAAATATTTGGAATGACATCCCAAATTAAACGTTCATCAAAATCTGTAACAGCGACAATTGTTGAAGCGTACAGAAAGAGATTGTATGAAGCATATTTTGTAAGTAAAGTATCAGACGCAGATATGGAAAATTCAGAAACGCAATTATGGCTTGATTTCGCACTTGAATTAAAATATATCGATAAAGAAATTTATACGAAGTTTTTAGAAAGATCTGAAGAAGTTGGAAAATTATTAAATCACATGATTAACAATCCAAAGAAATATATTGGAAACATTAGTCAACAAAAAAAATAGTTTGCAAACTAAACTCTTGCAAACTGCAAATTGGTTATGAAAGACGTACTCATAGGCATTCCGATACAGTGGTACATTTATTTAAGTGTGACCATTTTTTCTATTGGGGTTTTAGGAGTGTTGTTCCGCCGAAACGCGATCATTATTTTTATGTGTATAGAAATGATGTTGAATGCCGTGAATTTACTGATGGTTGCTTTCTCAAGATATCTCGGAGATACCGGCGGACAGGTGTTTGTATTCTTCGTGATGGTGGTTGCGGCGGCTGAAGTGGCTATTGGTCTCGCCATCCTAATGATGATCTTCAGAAATACAAGGTCTACTGATATTGATACGTTGAATAAATTGAAATGGTGATTGTTAATTATAAAAATTAAACATTATGAAGAAGATTGGAATTTATTTGCTTGCTTTTATAGCATTATCGTCCTGCGTAACTAAGAAAAAGTTCCAGGCGACACAAACAGAAAAAGATAAGATTGAAATGTCGCTCCGGCAGACAACTTCTGATCTTGCAGAGTGCGAGAAAAAATTTGCATCGAAATCATCAGACTACGATGCATTAACAGCAGACCTTGCAAAAGCCAGACAAAATGCTGCAGACTTGCAAAAATTACTCGATGAGCAAAAAGCAACCAGCGGAAAATTACTCGATCGCATGTCAGATCTTTCAGTGATCAGCAAAGCAGGCGCTGAAAGCATCAGGCAGTCACTCGAAACTTTAGATAAGCAAAACGCAACGATCGTGCAACTGTATGGAGAGATCAAATTGAAAGATTCACTCAATATGACGCTGATGATGAACCTTAAACGTTCCCTGACAGATGTAAACGACCAGGATGTAAATGTGAAAGTAGAAAAAGGAGTCGTACTCATTTCTTTATCGGATAACATGCTTTTTAAAACAGGAAAAGCTGATATCTCACCGGCTGCAGGTGCTGTACTGGAGAAGATCGCTAAAGTAATTAATGATTATAATCAAATGGATGTGCTCATAGAAGGCAATACGGATAATGTGCCGATCTCTACAGCATGCTTCCTCGATAACTGGGATTTGAGTGCGAAGCGTGCTACTTCTATTGCACGTTATCTGCAAACAAAATCAGGGGTTTCGCCGATTCGCATGATTGCAGGTGGCAGAGGTGAATACAATCCGAAAGCGTCGAATGACACGCCGGAAAATAAAGCGATCAACAGGAGAACGGAAATTCTGATCCTTCCAAGATTAGATGAATTCTTTAAACTCCTCGAAAGACCACAACCTAAATAAATCGCGTAAAACGCATGGAACAACTCGTATATCTTATTCCTTTATTTCCGCTGGCAAGTTTTGTCATCATTTCTTTATTTGGGAATAAGCTGTCAAAAAATATTACAAATCTTTTAGCGCCGGGGTCTGTGCTCGCATCTTTTGTAGTTGCCGTGTTGATCTTCTTTTCGCAAATTTCAAATCATCAGGCTATCCAGGTTCCTTTGTTATCCTGGATAACTGTTGGTGATTTCCATGCTGATTTTTCTTTTCTCGTTGATTCTCTCTCCATCATATTTACATTGGTAATTACAGGTGTAGGATTTCTCATTCATGTTTACTCCACAGGTTATATGCATGATGAGCCGGATTACAACAGGTATTTTTCATACCTCAATTTATTTGTGTTCTTTATGCTGTTGCTGGTTCTGGGCGATAATTTTTTATTGATGTTTGTCGGATGGGAAGGTGTAGGATTGTGTTCTTATTTACTGATTGGTTTCTGGTTCAGAAATATGGATTACAGCAACGCCGCAAACAAAGCGTTCATCATGAACCGCATCGGTGATCTCGGATTCTTACTCGGCATCATATTAACTTTCGGCGTATTCGGCAGCATCAACTATCACCAGGTATTTGCACAAGTCGGCACAGTGATCATCGACGGAAAATTAATTACATGGATCACCATGCTGCTGTTCATCGGCGCAATGGGTAAATCCGCGCAAATACCTTTATATACTTGGCTTCCGGATGCAATGGCAGGTCCTACACCGGTTTCGGCATTGATACACGCCGCAACAATGGTCACCGCCGGAATCTATATGATTGCGCGTTGCAGTCCGCTGTTTTCAGCTGCACCCGACACCATGCATTTCATTTCCATTATCGGTATCGCAACGGCATTATTATCTGCAACCATCGCGTTATTTCAAAACGATATTAAAAAAGTTCTCGCATATTCAACAGTCAGCCAGCTCGGATTAATATTTTGTGCGTTGGGTGTCGGAGCATATTCTGCAGGCGTCTTTCACGTGGTAACGCACGCATTTTTTAAAGCTTTACTGTTCTTGGGCGCAGGAAGTGTCATTCACGGAATGGGCGGCGACCAGGATATACGAAACATGGGCGGACTGAAACAGAAAATGCCGGTGACCTACATTACTTTCTTTATTGCAACACTTGCAATTTCGGGTATCCCGCCGTTCGCAGGATTCTTTTCAAAAGACCAGATGCTTGCAGAAATTTTCGTTCACAATAAGATTTTATTTGCACTCGCATTATTAACTTCTTTGATGACGGCATTCTATATGTTCCGTTTGTTGTTTCTCACTTTCTTTGGAGATTTTAGGGGGACAGGAATACAAAAAGATCATGTGCATGAATCACCAAAAAGCATGACAGTTCCGTTGATGATATTAGCGGTACTTTCCGTAGTTGGCGGTTTTATTGGCTTTCCGAAGGAATTAGGTCATGAAATAAACTTTCCGAATTCAATAGATGCATTTTTATCTTCCTCAGTAATTCCTCATGTAATTGAAATGAGTTTGAATACAGAACTGTTGTTAATGACGATAACAGTGATATTGATTCTCATTGTAATATTTATTGCGAGATTATTATTTCTTTCACGAAAAGATATTCCGAAAGGCGATGATGCACCTATGCCGTTGTTCAAAGAAGTTATTTACCATAAATTTTATGTTGATGAGATCTATGAAGCAGTTATTGTAAAACCGTTGAACAGAATATCAGCGATCTTATACAATATTGTTGAGCGATTGGGAATTGATGCTGCGATAAACGGTATCGGAACATCAGTGGTGAACTGGAGTCAGCTGTTGCGGTTGTCTCAAACGGGCGGGTTAGGATTTTATGTGATCGCTATGGTAGTAAGTATTATTTTATTGATGATTTTAATGTTTCTCTAAATATAATATTATGATAGTATTTTTCTTATTGACGATGTTTGTAGTAATAATTCCTGCATTACACGTTTTGAATAAAAGATATGTGCAAAGTATTGCATTGTTCTTTGGTTCCGCGCAATTAGCCTTGCTGGCATTCAGCGGAAAAATCGATGATGAACTATCAGGATTTTTAGTGAATGCTTTTAATCATGTGGTTTCTTTAACCGTTTCAGTTGTTGTTCATAAGATTTCGTTATTTGTTGCTTAGGTATAAAGTATGCTGGTATTACTGTTGATTATTATTCCTGTATTTTTTGTTTTGCTCACCTTAATGTCAGGTGAAAAGCAAGCTAAAAATATTTCGTTCTTCGGATCTCTGGTAACGCTGGCTCTTGGTATTTACGCAATCTGTGCTTTTAAAACAGATCCATTGTGTTCTTGCTTTATTTATCACACACCGTGGGTAAAAGCATTGGGCGCAGATTTTTATATAAGAATTGATGGCATCGATATCATTTTAGTATTACTCACCGCATTGCTCGTCCCTTTTATTATTCAAAGTTCGCAAAGTCGCGTTATACAACATCCTAAATCTTATTTCAGTTTGATACTTCTTATGCAAAGCGCATTGTTCGGCGTATTTGTTGCAAAAGATGCGTTGTTGTTTTATGTCTTTTGGGAAATGGCGCTTATCCCAATCTACCTGATTTGCCTCGTGTGGGGCGGCGAAGGACGGCAGAAGATCACTTTTAAATTTTTCATCTATACATTATTTGGAAGCTTGTTTATGCTTCTTGCAATTATTTTTATCTGGCTGCATACAAAAGAAAGGAGTTTCAATATTTACGATTTTTATATTGCGGGATCGCACTTGTCTCCAAGAGAGCAATTGCTTGTTTTTATTGCATTCTACTTAGCATTTGCAGTGAAGATCCCGATCTTTCCGTTGCATACCTGGCAGCCGGATACATACGTAAATGCGCCAACACAAGGTACGATGTTGTTGTCCGGTATTATGCTCAAAATGGGTGCGTTCGGTTTGATCATGTGGATGATCCCGGTTGTACCGCTGGGCTGGCATATCGCTTCAAAATATGTGGTTGTACTCAGCGTGATCAGCGTGGTATACGGAGCGTTAATGGCGCTTACACAAAAAGATTTTAAGCGCATGTTGGCATATTCGTCACTTGGGCATGTGGGTTTAATTGCCGCAGGAATTTTTTCATGGAATTTACAAGGTGTTCAGGGCGCATTATATCAAATGCTGTCACATGGGATAAACGTCGTCGCGTTATTTTATGTGTGTGATATTATTCTCACAAGAATGAATACGGATACCATGCAAAAGTTAGGCGGCATCAGGAATGTCTCCACAATGTTCAGTGTATTATTTCTCATTGCATTATTAGGCAGCGTGGCTTTGCCTTTTACAAATGGTTTTGTAGGAGAATTTTTATTGATTCACGGCGTATTTCAATATAATACGGGAGCAGCAGTATTTGCAGGGTTAACGGTGATCTTAGGAGCCGTGTATTTTCTTCGTGCTTACCAGGTGATGATGCATGGACAAACAAATACACTCACACAGGGATTCGGAGCGATCACAAAAAATGAAAAAATATTGCTTGGAAGTTTTGCAGTGTTGATCATATTTTTCGGTTTGTTTCCGAATGTGATCTTAAGTATTTCAGAACAACCGGTAAAAGTATTAATTGATCATGTGCACATGGTAACAAATTCGGGAATAAAATAAAGCAGTTCCGTAAAGGAATTAAAAGATGAAAGAACTATTATTATTATCAAGCTTAGGCATTTTGTCGCTCATCGCAGAGATACTGAGTGTACGGAAATTAATTTACCCGTTGGTGATGATCGGTCTGATGCTCAACATAGGCTTCTGCGTTAAGGACTACGGAAATAACGAGCATATTTACGGAATGATGATGCTCGATAATGTGCCGCTCGCATTTACGGCATTATTTTCTTTCATCGCAATTTTGTGGTTCACGATGGCACGAAATTATTTTACGGATGAAACAAATATGTCGGATCACTTTTCGCTGGTATTATTTTCAATGGTTGGTGTTTTCATACTTACTTCTTATACGCATTTAGTGATGTTGTTCTTAGGAATTGAAATTTTATCGATACCGGTTTATGTACTTGCAGGCAGCAACAAGAAAAGTTTGTATTCTAATGAAGCCGCATTTAAATATTTTTTACTCGGTGCTTTTGCAAGCGGATTTTTATTGCTTGGAATTACTTTTGTATATGGCGGGATCGGCAGTTTTAATATTGTACAAATTGCTGCATCTGCATATATGCCGTCCGGGATAAGCCACCAGTTAATGGTGGTCGGCTTGTTGTTGATCTTGTTTGCCATGGCGTTTAAAATGTCTGCAGTACCTTTTCATTTCTGGGCTCCTGATGTATATACCGGTTCGCCAACTGTGATCACGGCATACATGGCAACCATAGTAAAGATTGGTGCCATCGCGGGTTTCTTCAGGTTATTCAGCCTTGTTCTTCCTTCTTACAGGTTTTTTACAGAAGTCTTGCTGCTGATCGGCGTGCTTTCTATTATTGTGGGAAATATTATTGCAGCAACGCAATCCAATGTAAAACGTTTGCTCGCATATTCGAGTATTGGTCACGCAGGGTTTATCATTTTAGGGATTACGCTGGTCGGTTCGCAAACCAGCTATATAACATGGGCTTATGTCACGCTATATTATTTATTAGCGTATACTTTAGCAAATATAGCAGCGTTCTGGGTATTGCTGATCGTATCGAACCAGGAAAATACAGACGATATTCATATTTTTAACGGACTGGCAAAAAGGAGTCCTGTGCTCGCAGGTACAATGGCAATTGCACTGTTGTCGATGGCTGGCATTCCGCCTTTATCCGGATTTTTTGCGAAGTATTTTATATTGATCAATGTGATCGATAACGGGAAAATATTGGTTGCGGTGATAGCAATACTGGCTTCATTGATCGGCGTGTATTATTATTTCAAAATAATTATTGCGATGTTTTCAGGTAGTGACGAATATGCGCCGCCAATACAAATTTCAGGTTTTAATAAAATGGTTTTGATACTGATCTGTCTTTTAATAGTGATCATCGGTATCCTTCCGGATTATTTCTTTCGATTGATATTCAAATAAATTATTATGATTTTTGACAACTTACTTTGGGAAATAACGGATAACATTCTCACCATCACGATTAATCGTGCGGATAAATTGAATTCATTAAACGGGTTTACGATCCTGGATATTCAAGCTGCATTCATTGAGGCGAAAAAAACGGAAAACTTAAAAGGAATTATTGTAACAGGAGCGGGAGAGAAAGCATTTGTTGCCGGTGCGGATATTTCTGAATTTCAGCAGCTGGATATGATCCATGCAAAAGCATTAGCGCAGCGCGGGCATGATATCTTTTTTTCCATTGAGCATATGCATATTCCTGTGATCGCTGTAGTGAATGGTTTCGCGCTCGGCGGGGGATGCGAACTGTCGATGGCTTGTCACATGCGTATCGCTACGCAGAATGCAAAGTTCGGCCAGCCGGAAGTAAACCTAGGCATCATTGCAGGATACGGCGGCACACAGCGGTTAGTGCAATACATCGGGAAGGCTAAAGCGCTGGAGCTTCATTTAACTGCAGATATGATCGATGCACAAACTGCTTTGAATTTAGGATTGGTAAATTATGTGGAAGAAAACAAAGATGCAGCCATCGTAAAAGCAAAAGAGATCATCAATAAAATTTCTACAAAAGGACCAACGGCAATAGCCAAAGCAATTGAATGTGTCAATGCATATTATAAAGAAGGAGTAGATGGATTTGCTTACGAGGTGACTGCATTTTCGGAATTATTTAAAGGAGATGATGTGAAAGAAGGTGTGAGTGCATTTTTAGAAAAACGAAAACCGGAATTTAAAGGAAAGTAGATAGTCGATGGTCAATAGTCCATGGTAAAATGATAACTTCATAACTTGTAACTTATTACTTACACCTTATTACTTATACCTTATGGATTACAGAATAGAAAAAGATACAATGGGAAAAGTGGAAGTGCCTGCCAATGTTTATTGGGGAGCACAGACACAACGCTCTATCGAAAATTTTAAGATCGCAGAGGACATCAACAAAATGCCCAAAGAAATTATTCGTGCATTTGCTTATTTAAAAAAAGCAGCCGCGATCACCAATCTTGAAGCAGGAGTTTTGTCGAAAGAAACATGTGACCTGATCGGTAAAGTGTGTGATGAAATTTTAGAAGGAAAACTGGATGATCAATTTCCGCTGGTAGTTTGGCAAACAGGTTCCGGTACACAATCAAATATGAATGTGAATGAAGTGGTCGCATATCGCGCGCATGTATTGCAGGGAGGAAAATTAACTGATGAAAAAAAAGTGGTTCATCCGAATGATGATGTAAATAAATCACAATCTTCCAACGACACTTTTCCAACGGCGATGCATATTGCAGCGTACCAGATCTTATCAGAAAAAACTATTCCCGGAATTATAAAATTGCGTGATACGCTTGCAAAGAAATCGGAAGAGTTTAAAAGTATTGTGAAGATCGGTCGCACACATTTTATGGACGCGACGCCGTTAACGCTCGGTCAGGAATTCTCCGGTTACGCTTCGCAGTTAACACATGGATTAAAAGCGATCAACAACACATTAGCACATTTAAGCGAGCTCGCATTAGGCGGAACAGCAGTCGGAACAGGCATCAACACGCCTCCGGGGTATTCAGAAAACGTTGCCAAGCATATCGCCGCATTAACGGGACTGCCGTTCATTACCGCAGAAAATAAATTCGAATCGCTTGCTGCACATGATGGAATTGTAGAAGCACATGGCGCATTGAAAACAGTAGCCGTATCACTGATGAAAATTGCGAACGATATCCGCATGCTGTCGTCAGGTCCGCGTTGCGGCATCGGCGAAATTCATATTCCAGACAATGAACCCGGAAGCTCTATCATGCCGGGAAAAGTAAATCCAACGCAGTGTGAAGCAATAACGATGGTGTCAGCGCAGGTACTGGGCAATGATGTTGCGATCAATATCGGCGGCAGCAATGGTCATTTCGAACTGAATGTTTTTAAGCCGGTCATGATCTATAATTTCCTGCACAGTGCAAGACTGATTGGCGACGCGTGTGTTTCCTTTAATGATAAATGTGCGGAAGGAATTGAGCCGCTGACAGAAAATATAAAGAAGCATTTGAATAATTCATTGATGCTGGTTACGGCGTTGAATACAAAGATCGGTTATTATAAAGCTGCAGAAATTGCACAGACAGCGCACAAAGAAGGTTTGACGCTGAAAGAAACCGCGGTAAAACTTGGCTATCTCACCGGGGAAGAATTTGATGAATGGGTAAAACCGGAAGATATGATCGGTGGGTTAAAGTAAATACGCACAGCCGTGCGTATCTCCAACTAGATAAACGCACTCATTCCCGTTATTGATCTTCCGACGATCAACGTATTTATTTCCTTTGTTCCTTCATAGGAATAGATGGCTTCCGCGTCGGCGACAAAGCGCGCCACATTATGTTCCAGTAAAATTCCATTGCCTCCCATTACTTCGCGCGCCCGGCTCACAATATCACGCGTACGAAGGCTGCAGAAAACTTTTGCAAGCGATGCATGCTCATCTGTGATCTTATCTTCCATCTGCAATTGAGATAATCGGTACACCATTGTTTGCATGGCTGTGAGGTTCGTCAGCATTTCCACCAAATGATTTTGTATGAGTTGAAACGATGCGATCGGCTTTCCGAATTGCTTGCGCTTCAACGTGTATGCAAGTGCGTTCTCATATGCTCCGCGTGCGCATCCGACTGCCTGCCATGCTACGCCTGCACGCGTCATGCGCAACACATTCGCTGTATCTTTAAAAGAATTTGCATGCTCGAGTTTATCGCTCTCGGCAACTTCACAATTCGTCAGTGTGATCAACCCGTTTTGCACGATCCGCAGTGCCATTTTATTTTCCATTTTTTCAACATGCAATCCCGGCGTGCCCTTCCGCACTAAAAATCCTTTCACATGATCATCGTCCACATCTCTCGCCCAGATAATGATCACATCGGCGAACGTCGCATTGCCGATCCATTTCTTTTGCCCGTTCAATATCCATCGGTCGCCGTTTCGTTTTGCTTCCATGGTTAAACCTCCTGCAACAGCAGAGCCCACTTCGGGTTCAGTCAATCCGAATGCTCCGATTTTTGTAAACTTTTGCATCGATGGCAGCCATTCCTGTTTCTGCGCTTCCGAGCCCAACAAATAAATAGACCCCATGACCAACCCGCTTTGTACCCCGAAAAAAGTAGAGATGGATGTATCGATCCGCGCTAATTCGCATGCAAGTACGCCTTCCATTAAAGGAGTCATACCCTGACCACCATATTCATTGTAAGTAATGCCGCAAATATTCAGGGCGGCTAATTTTGGTATGATCTCAAAAGGGAATTCGGCTTTCAGCCAGTATTCATTGACGATCGGAGCGATCTCTGTTTCCATGAAATTTCGCACCTTCAGTTGCAGCGCTCTTTCTTCCGGGGTGAGTACATGGAACATGTCGTAAAAGTCCGCATCAATAGGCGGAATTTCTACCGGTCTGGATTGATGCTTCAGCATTTTCATCATTGCATTGAGCTGCTTATCATCCATCTTTGATAAGCTTTCCATCACTTCCGTGATATCAACCTTAGAGGTAAACTCCAGGAGTTTTTCAAGATCAATATGCTTGATCACTTCATAGGTTTGTTTTAGTTTTTCAAATGTTGACATAAGGAAGTTTGGATGAAGAAACAAAAAAGATTAAAAGAAGTTTTAATGCGACTCGCGCGAGAGATTAGCGAAGCGCGCTCGTTCGGATTCGCTGATACAGAAATTTTAAGCCCGGTTTTGATATATGCGAAGTGATTTCGTAATAAAAAACGGAAAAAGATTATACGCTAAGAACAGGCAGAATGAAAGTTTAGTACTCAGAAATGAGGTGGTAGCGATCGCTACCACAAAGAATCCAAGAACGATAATTATTTTTTCTAATTTTTTAATTTCTTTCAGATTGGCATCTTCATGAAACAAATTTTGTTTACGGCAATATCGAAAATAAAAAATTGAATTGATGATCATGAGATCCATCACTCCGCCAAAAACTAAATACGATAACGGATTGTCGGGATAATTCCCGATGAGATGACACGTAAATGGCGTTAAAGCAATAATGCTCAAATAAATTACTGTGAACACCAGGTATTTGGAATCGGCTCTGACCTGTGTGCGTTGAATATTTACAGATGAAATCCAGTTGCCACCCACTAATACCACGCTTAGTAAAAATGCGAGTAGTTTCGGCGATAATTCCCGTAAGGAATGCCACATAGCTGCGACCGTTGTACAAGAGGCGTTTTCCGGTAATTTTAAATCGAGTACCATTAAAGTTAATACAATTGCATAAACCGCATCATTAAACATGGTGATACGTTCTAATAATTTGCGGCCACTTAATTCTTTTTCGGAAATGGAGTTCATTTTTTTGTTATCTATGGATGAAGTTGATTGTTATTCTTCTATCAGCCTGATATCTATACTATCTGTTCCGGCTATTCCTTCAACAGAGCCGGAAATATGAGAGGCATTCAACAATATTTTCTCTAATTGTTTTTCACGGGATTTCCATAATTTTTCCATCGCACTGCGCTCGTTATCTATAGAATGTTTCATAGATAAAAATCCTTCGCGGATCGCTTTCCATTGTTCATTAAATTCATTGCTCGTCAGGTAATCATACATCAGGTTCATTTTATCGCCCTTATTTTCCTGGGACTTCGCGACAGCAAAAACTTTTAGCACTGTGCATCTCAATACATGAGAAACAGCACGCACTTCATTATAACTGCAGATCCAGATGCCGTTCCTGTCACCGAATTGCTCCATTTCCTTCGGCATTTTTTGTGTGACGATAATACCGATATCCGCATTTTGCGCACGCATATCAATTTTTAATTTTTCCACCCACTCATTAGAAAATGCCTGTGTGCGCTTGCTTTCGTAAATAATTTTTCCACAAACCTGACCGAAATTATTGCGTACCGTTTGAATGCAGTCGGCTCCTTTAGAGCCTTTTCCTACTTCTTCAATTAAATCAAATGGGAACGCTTCTTTCAACAATGCTTCCAGTGCAATTTCCTGCGCCTCACCCTGCAGTTGCATCGAACCTTGCTCGGATTTTCTTTTTAATTCATCAATTACTTTCTTCATCGATTCGATCTGGAGATCTTTTTCTTTCGCCTTCAATTCATTTTCTTCATAAAATTGTTTTTTAAGTTTCCCTTCCAGTTCTTCTTTCAGCGCTTTCTTTTCTTCCTGCATCTTCAGTTCAAAATTCTTTTTATCTTCTTCCAGCTGCTCTTCTTTTTTCAGCAAGGTGAGCTTCTCATTTTTCAACGTTTGGTTTTGTTCCTTCCTCTGTATATTTTCTTCCTGCAGTTTTTTATAATTTGATTCGTATTCTTCCTTTAATTTTTCTTCCTGCTCCTGCGTGATCTTTATTTTTTCTTCTTCCAGTTTTTGCTCGAGCCTTTTCTGAAATAATTCATTTTCATTTTTCTTTTTCTCTTCAAATTCTTTTTGCTGCAGTGCAAATGATTCTTTTTGCTTTAAGATCTCCAGGTTGGAATTCCGTAGTTTCTCTTCAAATTCTTTTTTGAATTTCTCTTCCGCCTGGTGATTTAATACCTCGTCAATAGGAAACTCATTTCCACAATTCGGACATTTTATTTTATTCTCGCTCATAATTGTAACAGTTCATAAAAATACCAAAAATGGGTCGTAGAAGATAATGACCAACGCTACAAAATCAGAGAATTTTAACACGCATATCAATGATATGAATGTCAATCAGTTAATAAACAGGAAAACTTTCCATACTTAGTTATTGTTAACTCTTCGCAGTTAATTTAATAATAAGCAAACACGAATTGATATAAATTTGCATCCCGTTTTTCCTTCAAATAAAAACGGCAACATCATGGCTGATACAAATCATGGTTTAAATAAACTTTCCGCCGCCGGCGTTCTCATCACTTTAGGAATAATTTTCGGAGATATAGGAACATCTCCGATCTACGTGCTGCAGGCGATCATGGGAATGGCAACATTACATCATCATCTTGTTACAAAAGACCTTGTTCTTGGCGGAGTCTCCTGCGTGTTCTGGACACTTACAATCATCACTTCTTACAAATATTTGTATCTCGCACTGAGTGCAGACAACAGGGGTGAAGGCGGCATATTTGCTTTGTATGCATTAGTACGCCGCTATAAAGCAAAGTGGACGATCATTCCCGCATTAATTGGCTGCGCGACGTTAATAGCAGATGGATTTATTACACCGCCGATTTCAATTTCATCAGCAGTGGAAGGCTTAAATATTTTATATCCTCATATTCAAACAGTCCCGATCGTTGTAGGTATCCTGGTGGTTATGTTTTTGTTTCAGCAATTTGGAACAAAAATTATCGGCGGGTTTTTCGGTCCTGTAATGTTGGTGTGGTTTTCCATGATCGGCTCGCTCGGGTTAATTCAGCTCATACATCATCCGTATGTACTGGAAGCTTTGAACCCGATGTATGCCATCAATCTTATCTTTCGTTATCCCGGCGGCTTCTGGTTTTTAGGCGCAGTATTTTTATGTACAACAGGAGCGGAAGCTTTGTATTCCGATCTCGGTCATTGCGGAAAACAAAATATCCGGATGAGCTGGACTTTTGTGAAAATTGCACTGCTGTTGAGTTATTTCGGTCAGTCCGGATATATACTCGCTAACCCCACAACCAACTGGAGTGCGATCGCACCATTTTATGCAATTATGCCGAAAGCTTTCCTGCCAATAGGAATTGTGATCACGACTATTTCCACCATTATTGCTTCGCAGGCATTGATCAGCGGATGTTTTACATTGGTGAATGAAGCCATGAAATTAAAATTATGGCCGAATATGAAAGTGTTGTATCCGACTACACAGCAGGGACAAATTTATATTCCGTCGATCAATTGGTTTTTATTTTTAGGTTGCGTTGGTGTTGTTTTTATTTTCAGGGAATCAAGTAAGATGGAAGCTGCGTATGGTTTGGCGATCACACTGAACATGCTGATGACAACATTGCTGCTGGCGTATTATAAATTCATTAAGAGAAAACCGGTGCTTATCGTTTACGGGTTCTTATTTTTCTTCTTCATCGTGGAAGGTTCTTTCTTTGTCGCGAACATGATGAAGTTTACACACGGAGGATGGTTTGCAATTCTTATTGCGGTTTGTATTTTTACGGCGATGTATTTATTCAATGAGGGAAAAAAGCTTCGGAAAAAACATATGGAATTTGTGGAGATCAAGGAATACATCGACGACTTGCAGGATTTGCAAGACGATGCAACAATACCGAAAGAAGCAACGAACCTGGTGTTTATGTGCAATGCAAATGACAAGAAGCACATCGATTCAAATATTATTTATTCCATCTTCAGAAAAAAACCAAAGCGCGCGGATACGTATTGGTTTGTGCATGTAAGTATTACAAATGATCCATACGGCGCAGGTTATGCAGTGGATACGGTCATCCCAAAAAAATGTTTTTTCATCCGCTTGAAATTTGGATTTAAAGTAGAACATAAGGTTCATGTGATGTTTACGAAAATTGTAGAAGATATGGAACAGCGTGGAGAGATTGACCTGTTGAGCCATTATCCATCTTTGCGACAGCATGGATATCCGGCGGATTTTAAATTTGTGATCCTCAATTCAAGAGTTTCTATCGATAACCATTTAAAACCATGGCATCAATTTCTCATTAAATCTTATAATGCGATAAAAGCACTGAGCTTGCCTACACAGGAAGATTTCGGGTTGGAAAAAACAAACTGCCGTGTGGAAAATATCCCCATACGAATTGCACAAACTACACTTATCAATATCCAGCGGATAGATCCGGTATCGTAATTTCAAACCTTACTCAAAGAATTTATGCATCCTCACCCTCGGCGATGAGTAAATATTTTTTTCCTCAAACTTAAAGTTATTTACTATTTTGAGTGATATATTACATCATTTGTAAATTGAATGGCTGAAAAACATAATACCGGGATAAATAAGTTGTCTGCTGCAGGAGTGCTTATCGCCTTAGGAATAATTTTCGGAGATATCGGAACATCTCCGATCTACGTGTTACGTGCGGTGATGACGATGGCAATGGAAGGTCATCATGTCGTCAGCGACCAACTGGTTTTAGGTGGCGTATCCTGTATCTTCTGGACACTTACGATCATCACAACTGTCAAGTATGTTATTCTCGCATTAAATGCAGATAACAATGGTGAAGGCGGAATTTTTGCATTGTATGCATTGGTGCGCAGGTATAAAGCAAAGTGGACGATCATTCCTGCATTGATTGGCTGCGCTACATTAATATCGGACGGTTTTATTACGCCGCCCATTTCTATTTCTTCCGCCATTGAAGGTTTGACAATCATATATCCAAAGCTCCAGACAGTTCCAATTGTTCTTGCTATTTTATTCGGATTATTCCTGGTGCAACAGTTTGGCACCAATACGGTGGGTTCAGCTTTCGGACCAATTATGTTGGTATGGTTCAGTATGATCGGCGTGTTAGGGGGAAATGCGCTGTTGCATAATCCTGAAGTTTTGAAAGCAATAAACCCAATCTATGCAGTTGATCTTGTTGTATACTATCCCGGAGGTATCTGGTTTCTCGGCGCTGTATTTTTATGTTCAACCGGTGCGGAAGCATTATATTCTGATCTTGGACATTGCGGAAAGAAAAATATTCGTGTAAGCTGGGGATTTGTAAAAGTTATGCTGCTGCTGAGTTATTTCGGACAGGCAGCATTTATTATATCTCACAAAGAAATGGACTGGAGGCAGGTTTCTCCTTTCTATTCTTTAATGCCGAAATGGTTTTTATACATCGGGATCGCCGTCGCAACTATCGCAACAACGATTGCTTCGCAGGCATTGATCAGCGGATGTTTTACACTCGTTAATGAAGCGATGAAATTAAAATTGTGGCCGAATCTGCGGATTATTTATCCAACCATTATGCAAGGACAGATCTATATTCCTTTTATTAACTGGTTATTATTTACAGGATGTGTTGCCGTGGTGTTGATCTTCCGGCAATCCAGCAGGATGGAAGCTGCATATGGATTAGCCATTACCATTGATATGCTCATGACCACCAGCTTATTGACATATTATTTTACGGTGAAAAGAAAACCGAAAGTATTTATTTATGCTTTCCTGATCTTTTTCGTGTGGATAGAAGTTACATTCTTAACCGCTAACCTAAGTAAATTCATGCACGGCGGGTGGTTTACGATTTCCATAGCAAGCTTTATTTTCTTTACGATGTACTTGTTTTATTTAGGGAAGAAATTGCGCAACAAGCATCTCGAATTTGTAGAGATAAAAGATTATATGGATGACCTGGTGGATCTTCAAAATGATGCGTCCATACAAAAAGAAGCTACAAACCTCGTGTTTATGTGTAATGCGAATGATAAGAAACACATCGATTCAAATATTATTTATTCTATTTTCAGGAAGAAGCCGAAGCGCGCGGATACGTATTGGTTTGTGCATGTTGATATCAGCAGCGAGCCGTATGGGGCGTCGTATTCGGTGGAAACTATTATCGAAAGAAAATGTTTTTTTATCCGCTTGAAATTTGGATTTAAAGTGGAACACAAGGTGCATGTGATGTTCAATAAGATCGTGGAAGATATGGAGCAGCGTGGAGAGATCGATCTGCTGAGTCATTATCCTTCGCTTCGCCGTCATGGCTATCCGGCAGACTTTAAATTTGTGGTACTGAATTCAACAGTGTCAGTA
>JAQBNI010000146.1 GCA_028288625.1 Bacteroidota bacterium
CGGTGATCAACTCTGAAGGCTTTGGTGTAACGATATTCGTGAACCATAATGCAGACTTCAACAAGGGAGCGAAGGTAACGGCGACGATCTTTGCACCGAACGGTTCGATCCATACGGGTAAGGCAACAACTGCAGTACCGAGCGTGATGACGGGTAAGTTTATTGCCAAGACGGTTAACGGAGAGGACAACACTTACTGGTATGAGAATACGGATTGTGCATGTGGTATAATAGCGGGCAGTCCATTTGCAGCAAGGGAAGTGAGTACTCCGCAAATGGTGACAGAAACGGCAAAAGAGCAGGTCGCGAGTCCGCTCACGTTCATGTCTATCAAGGCATATCCTAATCCATTCTCTAATGAGATACACCTGAAGATATATACCATGGATATTGAAACACCGATCCTGTTAAAGGTTTATAGTGTAAATGGTGAATTGATAGAGAACAGAAATGATGTGACCTATGACAGCGGTGATATTTTGCTTGGAAGATCACTTCCTTCAGGTACATACATCATACAGGTAACACAAGGAAAGAATATCCAGGTAGAACGGGTTATTAAGCAGTAATTACTGGATTATTCATATTAAGCATAAAGCGGCATTCCGAAAGGGATGGCGCTTTTTTTTTGAATATTATTGCCGGTGTAATTACAGAAAAACCCGCTGATCAACCCGGATAATTTTTATAAGAATAGCAGTAAAATTTATCTAAATTTATCTTATTTAAATATGGAAATTAGCAGAGATAGAATTGATGAAGCTATAGAAGGTGGAAGTAATTACCTGCGAAAACAATTATTATCCGGGAATTACGGACTTACATGCATAGGTAAAAACGGATTGCCAAAGTTTTCCAATAATAAAGGTCATTTATTTTCAGTTTTTCATATGACGAATGCCTTACTTGGAAAATTAGATGAAATAGAAAGAACAATTATTCTGACCCGTATTCTTTCTGAAGAATATAATGGTCAATGGGGCTATTCCCCCAGGGGTTATTATAAAGATAAGGAAGAGAATCCTTTTTTTGTGGATTCAGACGATACGACATTTGCGCTCAGAACATTAAAGTTATTGGATATCTACAGGTCAAACGAGGTGCTGTTAAAATATAAATATAATTGCGAGTATAATGGAAATCATTTTTCTGCCTTTTCAACTTTTATTTCGGATATTTCACAAAAGCAATTAGTAACAGATCCAACATTTGAACATAATTTACATATTCATCCGGAGGTAAATGCTAATATCTATCACATTTTATTAGAAAGCAACCAGGATCATTTTATTAATGAAGATCTGATTCGTTTGTCTCAAAAAGAAACTGGAAGCTGGTATTCTTATTTTTATCCTAATGACTATTATGCAACATTTCAATTTTTAAGTATTTTGAACCAAACAAGCCAGCTTAAGTCTTGTTACAATAAGGGTATAATGTTTCTTAAGACATCGCAGAATTCTAATGGTTCATGGGGCAACAGCGACCCGTATTTGTCTGCAATGGCTTTAAAGGCGCTTTGTTTACAAGAACAGAAAACAGAAATAATAGAAAAAGGTATTTCTTTTTTATTGGACTCCTTATCCGAAAATGGTGCGTGGAATTCTAAAGAAATCATTTGGGAATTTCATGATCAGGAAAAAGACACCTGGAAGGCATTTGATACCCATCACGTAATTACAACTTCTGCTTGTGTTGAGGTCTTAAAAGCTTTCTAAAGAAGAAGAGCGCATTCCATTTATATTATATCACGGATTCATATACAATGTTATTTGGCATCTCCTGAACTGAATTCCGGTTATTAAATCCCTAATGTTTAGTAACTTTATATTTCTACATGAAGTTATCGATAGAACAGCAACCGACACAGGAAGGAGCATATCCTCAAGGTGAAGGAAATATTGAGAAAAACTCTGACTTTGAAATAACAGGAGATTTCCAAAGATTTAATGCCTGTAATGATATTTTTGCCCGGGCGCAATGGGATCCGCGGATCCATACAGCGAAAGCCATGAATTGGTTTTACTCTATGCTG
Organism: Bacteroidota bacterium; assembly: GCA_028288625.1. GTDB lineage: Bacteria > Bacteroidota > Bacteroidia > Chitinophagales > JADIYW01 > JADJSS01. Next base: position 2,036 of record JAQBNI010000146.1, read on the forward strand.
GGCTTAAAGGTAAAATACAAAAGTACGGACGGCTACACACAAAAAGATTATGCATTGAGAAATGCGGGCTGGGTAGTGGCCAATCTGATGATGGAAAGAAGTGCCCACTTAAATCGCCACGACGGATTTTTGGATGATATCAGAGGATATATGAAGGAAGATGGTAACAAGGTGCCAGTCGCATCTGAGGAAGAAATATCACTTCAAATAAAAAAAGCCGGGAAACTATTTGGCGCCGATATAGTAGGGATTACAAAAATCGATCTTCGATGGCATTATACTCATAAATTTGATGCCAAAACACTTTCTGAAAAACCCAATGAATTGTCAGAGGAATTAACTAATTGTATAGTTATAGGAACGTCGATGGAATATGATGTTGTTCAAACATACCCTTCAGCTCTTGCCGGAACAGCTCCGGCTTTAGGTTATTCGAGAGATGTATTTATACTTCAAAGCTTATCTCAGTTTATAAGGAACATGGGATATAAGGCAGTATCAAGTCTGAATGATTCGGCACAAGCTATTCCTTATGCAATACAGGCAGGTCTCGCAGAATATGGAAGAAATGGCTTAGCGATTACGAAAGATTATGGACCCAGAGTCCGGTTTGGGAAGATATTTACAAATCTTCCTTTATTACATGATGTTCCACAAAAGTTTGGGGTGAAGGAATTTTGCGAAATATGTTCAAAATGTGCGGATGCCTGCCCGGCAAAAGCAATACCGTTCGGCATGCCTACAGATCAGACACATAACCAATCTAATATTAAAGGCATAAAGAAATGGACAGTAGACGGAGAAAAGTGTTTCAGTATATGGGCAAACCAGGGAACTGAATGCGGTATATGTGTGCGCGTCTGTCCTTATAATAAAAGTAATGACACATGGAAGGATCGTGCCTATTTCCGGTTTTTCCGATGGCTAGCTTCTACACGGGGAAAAAGGCTGGCATTATGGCTGGATGATTTTCTTGGATTTGGAGTCCGGAAGGCGCCTCATCTGTGGTGGAAAGAAAAAGAAATCAAATATTAGAAACCGTGTTGATCCTATATTTCCAGTGCATTTATTTTTAAAGCTTCTACAAGATCCTCCTTGTTTTTACCTTTTATATATTTAGAAATACTGATCACACAGATCCATGCAAGGATCGGGAATACTGCTATAACAGTCAGCCACCACCAATGATATAGAATCCATAAAATAAAAAAAATGCACGTTAATACAGGAATGAGTGGTGTAATTTTGGTGTGTGTGCGGTAAAAAACAATGGAATAAAACATCAGTCGTAACCTTTGAAAGTTTGAATACCGCATATGATCATACGAATGTTTGGAATAATTATTTTCTATGTAAGCGGTCTCCATTCCCCATTTCAGAAATAGTACGTCCAGATAAATATAGTGTAACGGATTATGAAATTTATTTTGTAAAAAAGAGATATTAAAGAACCTTTGTGATGATCCAAATGCGGATACACTTTTTGTATTACTTAAATATTTCAACAATCTCGTTATTATAAAAAATTTAAACTTTTTCTTTTTATCCGTTGGACGTGTAATATAAATCAAACGGCTAGGTGTGATGCTGGTTTGAATAATTAATTTGTCGAGGTCAAGTTCGTCAAAAAGCACATCGTCATCCATGGTGAGGCAATATTCTGTTTTCACGTAGAGCATCCCAATGAGGGTAGCGGGATGCTGGCCAAAGTTTCTTTTGAGATGAATGATCCTTATTTTGTCTGGATATTTATTCTTATATAATTGCAGCCTGGATAAAGTTTGATCATTGCTGCAATCATTAACAAAAATCACCTCTTTGATCAACATCGTGGAGCGTAACAGCAAAAGTAATTTTTCAACAATCTGATCAATATGTTTTTCAGAATTGTAAGTAGGAATTACGATAGTTATCAAGTTATTTTTTTTCCTTTTTCAGGTCTTTAAAGTCAAGATTAAAGGTCCATGAGCCATATACGAAAGCCCCTATTTCAGCAGCTCCTGCCGCATATTTTACTTTATTATTATATATGTTGGAGCAGCCCACCTGGAGTATTGACATTATTTTTTTAATTTCATAATGCGCTTCAAGATCTAAGGTATGAATTTTACCGACAGGTCCGTTAGCAAATGGGCTTTGCCATTCAAATTTGTCTGACCACTGGAAGTTTAATCCGAACCCTAATCCTTTCCATACATTATCCCCGAGTACACCCGCATTGATTTTGTGGGGGGGAGTATTGAATCCTGGAATGAGGTCATCCCCTAGATTTTTATCAAAGAATTTACTATAGGTATAATTCAGGTATGTTTTAACGTGGTGAATTGTATAAGAAACAGTTAACCCCAAACCGAGGGTATTTACTTTATTAGGTGAATTAATCCATATCCTGTAGGAATTATAATTTCTCGTTTTTACATCCTGTAAGCCCGTCAGCTCGCCTGCAACCCCGGTCTTTGGTTCAATGACATTAATACTCCCGATAAAACTTGAATACCTGTTGTAATACAAAGTCACCTCTCCGGAAAAGCCTTTTAAATCTATAAGACGATAACCTAATTCAATCGTATTTAAATGTTCCGGTTTTACCGGGCTTGCTACATAAGATTTTAATAGGGTACTGTCTTTTACCGGCGACGCATTATATGCATTCACCGAATTTGTAGTGTATAAATTGTTGTAGCCGCTTAAATTTCCTTTTAGAATAAATGCTCCTGTATTTAAGTAAAAATACTGATCATTTAAAGTAGGACTGCGAAATGCTGTCTGGTACGATAGTCGAATACTATGATGGGCATTGGCATATACTATCCCGACCCTTGGAGAAAATTGAGCTTTGTAATTTTTGCTCTTATCGAATCGCAATGATGCAAGGACCTTCAGCTTATCATGGAAAAAACGTGTTGTTAGTTGAACGAATGCCCCATATTCACTATAGGATATGTTAGCGTACTTTCCATTTGGAAGAAGCGTATCGCTGAAAACCTGTCCCTTGGTTCTGGGCTTATAATACCTGAAGGACGCACCAGCATTTAGATCGAGAAATTTATAGGTATAATTATACTGACCTTCCAAATGATAGATAAGTGAGCGGCTGGTATATTTGGATCCTGAAGGTCTGTTTGTCCCTGAGGAAATTTTATTGAACGCATCGGTAAATGCCTGTGTTCCAGGCTTAAGCCATCCTAATTGTGCAGTTTGCATCGCACTTCCCTTTAGCTGGCTTACCTGACCGCTCGTGATAGCATTTGAATAATTGTTAGACAGAATCTTCACAGAATCAAGATAGGCATTAAGAAAATTAGCGGATACGCGGGGAATACCGGCAATTCCCAAATTAATACCTGTTAATACGAGGTCATAAGATGTTCCCATATCTTCATGAGTAAGGTATGATCGTACAAAGAAATTTTTTCCTGTTAACTCGATCTTGTGCTGGTTAAACCGGAAATTGTCCAGGAAAGCCCTGTTGTTCCCTTGGTAAATACCGGTACCTACATTGAATTTATAGGTATAAGAAAGCTGGATCTTGTCTGTAATCTTATAAGTAAGAGAGCTATAAAGTTTAGCGGAATAGGTTATGTCTTTTGTCAGGTATTTTTCATCATACCCCGGTAAAATAAAAGTGATATTACCTGGGTTTGCATTCGGATTCGCAGCGGTATAATTATTAAAGTCAATATAGTTTTGACGAATAGCCGGATCTATTGTGTTGTCATTTGCAAGCTGCTGGGCTAAAGCGCCGATTCGCTGGGGTGCATAAGGAATTTTTTTATAATTGTTTAATACCGGATCATTTGCCTCCCAGTCATTTGCCCGGGAATAAGCTCCGGATATTTTCAATGCTACTTTTTTCTTTTTGCCAAAAGCTTGTGCATAACGGAATTGCCCTTCTACATATTTTCTACTTCCAGCTTTTATTTTTAAGGTTAACCCCTCGTATACAAATGGATCTTTTGTCTTGATGCTGAGTACGCCTTGTAATGCATTAGGACCGTACAAAGCGGATGCAGGGCCGGAGATCAATTCTATATTATCAATGTCAATATCAGGAACGTTAAACATCGTACCAAGCGAGAAAGTCAATACGGGAGACATATTATCCACCCCATCTATGAGTTGGGTTATTCTGAAAGGAGAAGTTGTATTGAAACCCCGGGTATTCAGAATTTTTAGTGAAAAGCTGTTATTCACTACACTTATATTGGCAAGGTCTCCCAGGCTTTCGTAGTAATCGCCACTGGGAGAATTCTGTATTTCTTTTGCAGTTAATTTATAAATATTCGCTGGTGACTTTGCTATACTTTCACTGAACCGGGATCCGGATATTACCACTTCTCCATTATTCTTATTCTCTCTTTCCAGCAGAATTGAAATTTCAACTTTTCCGTCCACGGAAATTCTTTTCAACTCATAACCAACGTAGGAGATGAGGAGATTATTTTTTTTATCTTTAAGTTCGATGGAAAAATTTCCTGCTGAATCGGATACTGCTCCATTGTTTGTATTTTCTTCAGTTATATTTGCCCCGGGGAGAGGTTCAGAAGTGAGTTTATCAATTATTTTACCGGTGATTTTTGTTTGCGAAAAGCAAACGGCGGCATAAAGTGATATGGATAATACTAAAAATAATTTCATAAGCGTTATTAATCGTGGTGATGAATATTGATTAAACTTACTATAATAATTTCGGATTGCACAACCAACCTATATGTTTCAGTATCGGATATTTGATTTTTTAGACGCAAAAGCATACCAGGAGCCTAACTCAATAGCTTTAGTCCACCGTGAAAGCGGAAACTGGATTTCTACCTCATTTAGGGAATACAAGGCAAGAGCTAATCAGGTTTCCATGGGATTGATATCGCTCGGTATCAAAAAGGGAGATTTGATCGGTTCTATTTCCGTCAACCGTCCCGAATGGAATTTTCTGGATTTAGGAGTTCTTCAGATCGGCGCCGTTCATGTATCATTACTTCCAGCTTCCGGTGTAAGAGATGTGCTCTATATTTTAAAACAAACAGAGCTTGCTTACTTTTTTTGTGGCAACAGAATACTTTACAGGCTTTTATTGCCTCATCTCAAGGAATTACATTTTTTGAAAGGTGTTTATTGTTTCGATGAGGCAGAAGGCATACGCTCATGGAACGTGATTTTACCTGATACAGTTACTGAAGCCGACGAGCGAAAAATTGAGGAACGCAAAGATAAAATAAAACCGGAGGATGTGGCTATGATAATCTATACTTCAGGAACAGGAGGGAATCCAAAAGGCGCGGTTCATACACATGCCAGTTTCGGAGCATTCGCTGAACATTTATACGATAATTATGAGGTCAGGAATGGAGATCGCGCAATGAGTGCGTTATCTGTTTCGCATTCTTTTGAACGGCTGCATTATTATTTTTATTTAAAACAAGGTATGGCTGTTTATTATGCCGATAGCAGTTCTTCCCTCATTCAGCAGATAAAAGAGGTGAAGCCGCATACCATCGTATGTGTTCCTCTTCTTATAGAAGGATTCTATAAAGCATTGACGGAAAAATACCGGGAACCTGATAGCATAGAAGCGCGTGCAATTGCTTATACGCTCCGGTTCGAATATGATAGGAAAGATCAATTTTATAATTCTGAAGAATATAAGGTTTACGAATCGTATTATCAGATGTGGAAGGAAGAATTAGGCGGATCGCTGAAGCAGGTCATTACCGGTGCGGCTATGATTCCGGAATATTTAGTGAAGTTTTTCTGGTCAATAAAAGTTCCTCTCTTTGAGTGTTATGGTTCTACCGAAGCTTTATTGCATTCAATCAATCACGAACGGTTTAAATATAAGCCGGGAACGGTAGGTTTGCCGCCTGCATATGCAGAAATGAGGATTGGACCTGAAAATGAAATATGGATGAAGAGCAAAAGCACCATGAAAGGATATTATAAATTAGGCAAATTAACCAGAAGTGTCCTGGATGATAAAGGCTGGTATCATTCGGGTGATACAGGGTTTATTGATGAAGATGGTTTTCTGCATATCAACGGAAGGGCAAACACTATTTTTAAATTGATGAATGGAAAATATTTGAATCCTGAATTGCTGGAGCAGCAGTTATCAGTTTCACATTATATAAGACATATATTTATAACACAAGATGCAAATCTGTCATTAGTGGCTGTTATACGGCCGAACACATTGAATTCAGTGACTGCCTCCGACCGGGAGAATATCATCCTCTTTATCCGAAAGAATTATAATGCAAGTGTGTTGGAATCTGAAAGGATCGAAAAGATATTATTTATTCAGGATAACTGGTCAATAGAAACGGAAGATTTTACACCCACCATGAAGTTAAAAAGGAAGATGTTATTAAATAAATATCTACCTATATTGCACCAATCCATTTCAATAATTTAAGTAAGTAGCATGTCATTAGAAAAATTTATTACCCGGATACAAGAGGAATTTCAAGATGTAGTTAAAGGAACAATTAACCCGGATACGAACTACAGGGAGATAATACCCTGGAACTCTATGAATGCATTGCTCTTGATGGCGCTTATACAAGTGGAATATAACATTGAACTCAAAGTGGAAGATCTGAATTCGGATATTTCCTTCCGTGAGATGTATCAAAAATTTATTCAACCCGTTGAGTAATGGCAAATAGAGTTATTCATAACTGTAAATTAGTTGCAGTTACCGCTGTGGTCCCCCCCACAGTTTTTTCTATTAATGATTATCTTATTATGCAGGAAGCGGAACGAAAGCAATTTATCGAGAAGGTGGGGATAGAAAAAAAAAGACATGTATCTCCCGGTATGACTTCCGGGGATTTATGTGAAGCTGCGGCAAATAAATTATTAGACGGTCAAAAGATCAATAGAAATGAGATCGACGCTTTGATATTTGTAAGTCAAACCAGGGACCACATTTTCCCATGCACATCGGTGATCCTGCAGCATAAATTAAATTTATCAAAATCTTGTCTTGCATTTGATGTTCCTCTTGGTTGTTCCGGATATGTTTATGGCATCACGATTCTTGCTGCATTGATGGAAAGCGGGACAATCCGGAAAGCCTTGTTGCTCTGCGGAGATGCTTGTTCCACTACTGTTTCTTATAAGGATAAAACGTTTTTCCCACTCTTGGGGGATGCCGGAACTGCATCGTTCTTCGAATATGATCAAAAAGCTTCGCCGATATACAGTTCATTGCATTCGGATGGAAGCGAATATAAAAACCTGATCATGCAGGGAGGCGGTTTCCGGGAGCCGTGGGATGAAGATGTAATTACTGAAAAAACTCGCTGGGACGGCATTCCGAGAAAAGGATACCAGGGATATATGAACGGAATGAAGATCTTTGAATTCTCATTAAGGGAAGTAGCAAAAAATATTAAGGAAGTTATTGCTTTTGCCGGTTGTTCTCCTGAAGCAATCGACTATTTTATATTACACCAGGCTAATTTATTAATTAATGAATCTATTCGTAAACAATTAAAAATGGGTAAGAGCAAATTCCCTATATCACTGGCTACAAATGGAAATACAGGCGCGGCATCTATACCTTTAACTATGGTTTCCGAAATGGGGCATATATTAAAAGGAAAAAAGAATAAATTATTATTATCAGGCTTTGGAGTTGGATTGTCATGGGGTAGCTTGTGTATAGAGACAAACGATATATTTTTATTGCCTGTAACCGACTTTAAGTAATATGAAATTTTACCGGTACAACTTAGAGTTTGAAGCGTTTCACAATGAAATTCTGGAAGATGCATTGTATTTGCGAAATAGAGATTTTGTTAGGAATAACATGGTGTATAATCCCTTAATCTCTCTGACTGCTCATATTCAGTGGTTTCATAGTCTGGAAAAAGATAAGAACTTTTATTTTCTGGTGAGATATAAAAGTAAGGCAGTAGGTGTAATCAATATTAAAGATATTGACTATGAAAGATCGACGACAGAATTAGGGATTTTCTTCGGCGATCATGATTTTATAGCAACTGCATTTCCTTATATGTCATGTCTTACACTGATCGATCTGGCAGTTCGTTTATTTCAGTTACAGCCTTTTACCAAGGTCTTAAAAGGAGCTGATTATATTGAGGATATTAATACGGCATTGTGTTTTGAAACTATAGAAGAAACACCAACTTATCTTATAAAAAAGTTAAATATACCCTTGCACTTTTTGAAAAATGAGAAGGTCAGAAAAGCTGCTGTAGTCGTTTCTGGGAAATGCGATGACCCCGAGAAGTTTAAAATACTGTTTGAGGAAAAAGACGAAAATACAATTGGGAAAGCTATAATATTGGATAATTTATCGAGATTAAAAGAAGAAGATAAAGATCTTTTTAAAGTGATCTGACTTTTACTAAAACTATAAACTACAAACGGATATTATCTTTTGCTG
>JAQBNI010000012.1 GCA_028288625.1 Bacteroidota bacterium
CCGGTTTGCCATACCAGTTCGTATCCTTGTTCGTGATGAAAGGAAATGGATACACAAACCCGAATTCGCGTTTCGGAAGATAGCCTAACAGCTGTACATCTTTCAGGGTGGATTGCAGTTGCTGCGCAAATTCAATGATCACATCGTTTGCCTTAATATTTTCCGCGGGAAATAAAATGCCGATGCGTTTCGCTTTATGCAGCGCGATAGGACGGCGCTCTTTCTGAGCAGCGTTTTTCGCTTTCAGGAAATTCTTAAAAATGTAATTGCGGACGCTTTCCAAAACAGGCATATACAAAAGTAACACTTTATGGTCGCAGAGAAAAGGAAATGAGTGTGGAATTTATTCACGTGTGTGAAAAGAAGTTCACAGATAACGGATAACCGTTCAAAGGGGATACAATATAACCGTGAACTGTGAACTGTCAACAGTGAACATCGATCCCACTTTCCTGTTTTATATCAACTATGTCTCTAATAAAATATAAACAAAAACGTGATTTTAAAGCTACACCGGAACCGACCGGTGGAAAAGCCGATAGCAAGCAGTTGCGGTTTGTGATCCAAAAACATGCTGCGTCTCATCTGCATTATGATTTCCGTTTGGAAATGGAAGGCGTTTTAAAAAGCTGGGCAGTTCCGAAAGGTCCATCTATGGATCCCAAAATAAAACGCCTGGCGATGATGGTAGAAGATCATCCTTATGATTATAGAAACTTTGAAGGCATTATTCCAAGCGGTTATGGCGCCGGAACAGTGATTGTCTGGGATGAAGGTTTTTACGAGCCTGCTGAAAATTCATCAACGGATAAAAAAACGCAGGATAAAAATTTAAGGTCAATGCTGCATGGCGGTAAATTGAAATTCATCCTGCATGGAAAAAAACTGAAAGGAACATTTGCTTTGGTTAAAGCAAAAGATCGTGGTGAAAATGGCTGGCTGCTGATGAAGCTCGACGATAAATATGCAACTGAAAAAGATATTACCCTAAAAGATAAATCGATTGTTTCAGGAAAATCCTTAGAGCAAGTAGAAAAAACCTCTACTAATTACTGGAAATCAAAAGGAAACAGCGGAAGTAAAAATGGAGAGAATAAAAAAAATGGAAAAGCGGAAACATCGATCCAAAATAAAAAAATAAAAAAAGCTGTTGCTGATATACAAGACGAAAAAGCGACAACAAATACAAAAGAAGTTACTGATATTTTAAGCAAGGCGAAGAAAACTAAATTTCCTGCAACATTAAAACCTATGCTCGCGACGCTGGTAGATAAACCTATTGATGAAGAAGGATGGATGTATGAAATAAAATGGGACGGATACCGGGCATTGGCATTTATGAATAAAGGTAAAGTAGAATTGAAATCTCGCAATGATAAGCCTTTCAACGAAAAATTTTATCCTGTTTATGAAGCGTTGAAAAAATGGAATATTAATGCTGTCTTTGATGGTGAAATTGTGGTGACCGATGAAAACGGCATTCCGAATTTCGGTGATCTTCAAAACTGGAGAAGTGAAGCGGATGGTGAATTGTTCTTTTATATTTTTGATCTGTTATGGCTGGAAGGAAAAGACCTGACATCTCTGCCTTTATCACAACGACGTGCAGTACTGGAATCCGTGGTGAATGATGAAGGCATGATCCGCATAAGTAAATCTGTTGCTGAATCAGGTATCGAATTTTTTGAAGCCGCAAAGAAAATGGGATTGGAAGGCATTATTGCAAAGAAAGCGTCGAGCGTTTATCGTCCCGGTGATCGCACAACAGATTGGTTAAAGATCAAGGCGAACAAGCGGCAGGAAATGGTGATCGGCGGATTTACAAAAAATGAAGATAGCAGCAAGGCATTTAGTTCGCTATTGGTCGGAATTCCGCAAAATGGCGGACTCGTGTACACGGGAAAAGTAGGAACAGGCTTTAATGTAAAAACACAGGTAGAGATGATGAAGCAATTCAAATCCTACATCACGAAAAAAAATCCATTTACAGAATTACCCGATATCAACAAGCCATCCCGTTTTCGACCCAATCCTCCAAAAGCAACAGCGATTTTTTTAAAACCGGAATTAGTTTGTGAAGTGAGTTATGCGGAAATGACAAGCGATGGAATTATGCGTCATCCGTCTTTCGAAGGAATGAGAGAAGATAAAAAAGCAAAAGACATCGTCCTGGAAAAAGAAAAACCGGTTTCGAAAATTATTAAAGAAAAAGATTCACTTTCAGAGAAAAAAATTATTGTCCCTGCAGGAAAAAAAGAGCGCAGGACTTTTTTAAATCCAAAAGATGAAACACAGGTTCGCGTGATCAACGGTCATGAATTAAAATTCAACAACCTCAGTAAAATTTATTTTCCAAAAGAAAAAGTAACGAAGCGCGATGTGCTGAATTATTACTACCAGGTTGCGCCTTATATTTTACCTTATTTAAAAGACAGACCGCAATCAATGCTCAGGCATCCCAACGGAATCACAGGGGAAAGTTTTTTTTATAAAGATATTACAGGGAAAGCGCCGGGCTGGTTGGAGACCTACGAATATCACAGCGATGCAGATGACCGGACGAGAAATTATCTGGTGGCGAAGGATGATGCCAGTTTGTTATACATGGCTTCGCTTGGTTGTATTGAAATGAACCCATGGCATAGCACGGTAGAAAAAGAAGATTATCCCGATTGGTGCATTATAGATCTCGACCCTGCAAAACATCCGTTTGAAAAAGTGATCGAAGCAGCATTGGTAACGAAAGAAGTTTTGGATGGCATCGGCGTACCTTCCTACCCGAAAACCAGCGGCTCTAAAGGCATGCACATTTACATTCCGTTAGGTGCGAAATACACCTATGAGCAGTCCAAGGAATTTGCGCGGGTGATCGCTCGGCTGATACATCAGCAGATACCGAAATTTACCAGTATTGAACGCGCAGTAAAAGACCGCAGCGGTAAGATGTATATTGATTTTCTCCAGAACAGGGCGCAGGCGACGGTTTCCGCTCCTTATTCCCTTCGACCCAAACCGGGCGCTACGGTTTCCATGCCGTTACACTGGGAGGAAGTAAAGAAAGGCTTGAAAATGACCGACTTCACGATCTTTAACGCTTTGGAAAGGATCAGGAGTGAGGGTGATATTTTTAAGCCCGTGATCGGGAAAGGTATCGATATGGCAAAAGCGATCAATAAGTTTTCGTAATAATTTGAGAAAGCGATTCAAGAATATGCGGGCAGATAAAAAAAGTTTGTATATTCGCACTCGCCTTTTGAAAAATTGAAGAATTGGGGAATTAGAGAATTGGTGAATAATGATATTCTACAATTCTACAACTTTGCAATTCAACAATTAACCTTGGTTCGGTAGTTCAGCTGGTTAGAAACGTGACTCTCGCCGGGGTCGCGGGTTCGAGTCCCGTCCGGACCACAAATATTTAGTTCTTTTGAAATTCGAAAAATTGTAAGATTAGAAGATTGTAGATTCATTCTATAATTCTCCAACTCCACAATTCAATAATTGACCTTGGTTCGGTAGTTCAGCTGGTTAGAATACGTGCCTCTCGTACGGGGTCGCGGTTCGAGTCCACTTGAAAAAAATATAATAAGGATTAAAAAAATGACACAATATAAAAATAGATGGTTCGGTAGTTCAGCTGGTTAGAATACGTGCCTGTCACGCACGGGGTCGCGGGTTCGAGTCCCGTCCGGACCGCTTTTTAAAAGAAAACGCCATGTAAAGATTTACATGGCGTTTTTATTTTTGAGAAATTTCAGGTAGACAAATTTTATATTTACTTATTATTTAAGCATTGAGAATTTGCATTTTATTGTTGATATCAATTATCTTTATTACGTTTATATTCATTTTCATTTTCTAGGATAGCTTCATTATTTGAATTATAAAGTATATCTCCATATTTGATAACAACTCCTGTATTCCACAAGTCAAAACAAATTTTATTAATATAATCCAGATTAGACTCGGTTATAATTAAGTTTGATAATTCTTCTCCTGCCTTTGTTAATGGAATGACTTGAAATTGGTATTTTACTCCATCTTGAATACTTTTAATATGAATTCCTTTTTTCCCATTTTTTAATAAGATTGAAAATGAAGCTCTTTCATTTTTTGCTTTTAGGAAATAGCTAATTGCATCGGGACTTGAAATTAAGCCTGATTCAGTTAATTTTAGTAATTCCCCGTATTTAATACCGAATTTATCTTCTAATAATTGTCCTTCATCTGGATCATATATAAGGCAACTAGTGGCTTGAATAATTGCTGGAGCTATTTTATTAAATATTTCAGCTTCTTCCTTTGAAAGATTTTTTAAAACCTCCAATGTTCTTAAGGAATATGATTTAGGTTTTTTAATTTCTCCTGCTAATATTTTTCCCCAAAGAATTTGCATTTCTATGTCTGAAACATCTTCAACAATATTAAAGAACCTAATAGCCCAATCTTTATTTATTGGCTCTTCAGAAACTGTATCTTCATTAATTAATTCTTCTTCGGCTATTTTAGTTACGTTATCAATATTTAATTGCCTTTGATTTTCTCGATAAAGGAGTCTATTTTGAATCTTTAAATGATTTTCCAATTCAATTTCTTTGCCCTCAGCTAAAGCATTAGCTTTAGCTCTTTCTAAAATTTCAATTTCATAAGCCTTAGCTTTAGCCTCATTTCTCATTGCTATTGGTTTATAAATTGTACCAATAGCATTACTTACAACTTCAATTAGCTTTTCAATAGGTTTGCCACTAATCTTTATAATACTCATAACTTAGCGTTTACCATTTAGAATTAAAATCCTTCGCGTATGATTTATTCACTTTATTTAAATTTTATTTCTCCTTTTATATCCTTTATTCGTCAAAAAACCATCTAATTTCATAATGGTGTAATAATTTCGGATTTTTAACTATCCAACTAAATTTTCCATTATGTAGTTATTCCTTAGTGTATTAAATTGGAATTTTAGAGCCCTGTGAATATGAAACTTCACTTTCAACATCAGTAATTTTAAAATGAAGAGGAAACTCTATATTAATAATCAAAAGTTCAGTTGGTTCCTTAATTGGAGTTGAAACAAAAGGCAACGCCTTTTTGTCTTCATCATATAAAATCCATTCGAGTTCGACTTCTTCAATATCACCTCGTTTTAAGGTGTGATTAAATTTTACTTGATATTGAGTAAATAGATTTTCATTGCCTAATTCAATAAGCTGCTGCGCTTTATTAAGATTCTTCATTTCGTACTTACCTCCGGACCAGAGAAATCTTTCAGTATATGCTTCAAGCCCATTCTTTAGAGCTTTTATTTTATATCTTCTTCTATGAAGCAATTTATATCTTTCAATATAGACGTGGGTTAATTCATATTCTAAAAGAAGAAAATTAAAATCAAATTTTGAAAATGAGGGAATAAATTGATTATATCTTTTATAAAGGTTTATAAAAATAATTGTGGAAATACAAATTAATAATGCAAATATCCACCATTTATATTCTCCTATCTCTGTAAATATTCTTGAAAGTATGCTAGGTGTCAGATAAGATATTATCAATCCAGCAACTGCAACTACAATCCATTTAGTTAATTCAAAAATGAAACCTAAAGTTACTTCTTCTTTTATTTTATTTAAACCAATCATATATATATAAATAACATTAATTAATTTATTTCTTCAGGGGATTTATTAAAGCAGTTTGACAGTTCTTTAAAAGTAAGAAAAGATTGATACAGAGTTATATTATCTCACTTAAAAGAAAAGACCATTTTTATGCCATTACCTTTCCATGACAAATATGTTTATGATTATTATAAAAGTTATTGAAATACAGGCTCTTAACCATTATAGTTTATTTTTTAATGATTTATCATTCGTGACACATGATAAGATGTTTCAATATGACGAGTTTTGAGACTAGTTTTTCAAAAACCTGATCCATCACCTCTTCCTTTTATTCCCAATTATTCTCTCCATTTTATTATCGATTAATTTCGTTCCGGAAATTGCTGCATTCAGCAATGGATTTATGTTCTTAAGACCCATCAAGAACATTCGTTGCTTTCATTACGGAAAGGAATGCAGCGATCAGCAAATGCATAAAGAAGATAAATACTTCTGCTGTAATGGTTGTAAATTGGGTATGAGTATTGAATGAAAATAACTCATACATTTGTAAAAAAAAATATCTCCATGGAACCGATCACCTATACCGCAAGCAGACTTACAGAAGGCAATAAAATATTTCCTTCAAAAATAATTTTGGATGACAATGGCGTTACTTTTCGAGTGCCGTCTTTTTTCAGCGGAAAGGAAACTACTATTCCATACTCACGTATTTCTTCCGTAAATGTTGAAAGTCCTTTTATCGGGTTCAGCACGATCATTATAGAAACAACCGGTGAAGGCAACATCAGTGTACATGGATTTAGCAAGGAAGAAGTAAAGGCGATGAAGGAATTTTTACTGCGGAAGGTCAACAGTCAATAGTCATTTGTCAATGGTTGCTATTGCCTCCTTACTTAAAAAAGCCTGTGCAAATCTCAATTGTCCAAAAGTGTATTTATTTCCAAACCTGCTTTTGATCGCACTCAAACTATCCATACCGTGTTTATCGGTTTCCGTTTTTATTTCATTCAATTCATCCCGCGTCACAAAATCATAAATATCAACATCCCCGCTTGCAACAAATTGTGATAAATGTGTTTCAATAGTTGTAACTGATAATGCTCGCTCTTCGGCAATTGTTTCAGGCATTTTACCTTCTTTATACATTCTTAAGCTTTCCCTTTGTGATTCGCCTTTCTCAGGTTTCTTTTGAATTTTTTCCGTGAACGACATATCCTGTTTATAAAAAGAATGTCCTTCATAAAATGCAGTGTCGCCGAATTGCAGCTTTTCTATTTGTTTTAACTTCGAGATCAATGCTTGTTCGAGTTCATCCGCTTTCTTTAGAAAACCACGCACACGTTTTTTATTTTCCAAAAATAAAATATGCGCATGTAGCGGCTGAATTAATTGTTCTGCAATATTCTTCCCAAAATAATGGATCGATTTTAAAACACGTTCCTGCAGCAATTGCTGCATCTCGAATTTTTCAATTTGCTTTAATATTTCCTGCAGCTGTCTGGAAAATTTATCTGCTGTTTCTTTTTGTGAAACCGCGCAACTCAGCATTGATTTTGCCAGTGCAATGGATTTTTCTTTTTCGGGCAATTGTTTTTCATGTGCAAGCTCAGAGAATTCATTAACTAGAGCCACAGTTTTATTCCAGTCGAATGCACGCACGAGCTGTGTCTTTGCAAATTCTATTTTCTGGAACGGCAGCTGTTGCTGCAGATCATTTTCACTCGATAAATAATTTTCTGTAAATGTCACAATGCGCGCATCGGTTGTAATAGCATGCTGTGAAATACTTGTCATTAAAAACATGCCGTTTAGCGTTCTGCACCGGCTCAACGCCACATATACTTGACCCGCAGCAAACGCTTGTCCCGCATCGATCACTGCTTTTTCAAAAGTTAAGCCCTGGGATTTGTGTATGGTGATCGCCCATGCCAGCCGCACAGGATACTGCGTAAAACTGCCGATCTTATCTTCTTCAATTTTATCGGTCGCGGGATTGTAATTATATTTTACATTCTCCCAGGTTTCTTTCTCAACTACAAATTCAAGATCATCATCTAAAAACTGCACAGTGATCTCATTTTTCGAAATACTTTTTACCGTTGCAAGCTTTCCGTTGAAATATCTTTTTTCAGGATTACTGTCGTTCTTGATGAACATCACCTGCGCGCCTGTCTTCAACACTAAATTTTCTTCCGTTGGGTATGCCTTTTCCGAAAAATCTCCGCTAACATCCGCAATAAATTCAAAAGGATCCGCTTCCAGTTTTTGTAATTGCGATTGATTGATCTTATCCGCTTTATAATTATGCGTCGTGAGTGTAATGTAATCTTCCACATCGCTTAAGGCTTCCGGCTGGTGGCGTTCATTAAGCATATAAAAACCTTCTTCGTCCATTTCATTATTGCGCACCTTATTTAAAAGATGAATAAATTTCTCTTCGCTTTGCCGGTAGATCTTTGTGAATTCAATATTCAGAATATTGCATTCACTGATCACCTTTGCATTGAAGAAAAAAGGACTTTCATAGAATTCCTGCATCACTTTCCATTCTTCATCGTTAACTACAGGGGGAAGCTGGAAGAGATCGCCGATAAACAAAACCTGCACGCCGCCAAAAGGCTCGCTTTGATTTTTGCGCACAGTTCTCAGGATCGTATCAATGCAATCCAGCGTATCGCATCGCAGCATGCTCACTTCATCTATGATCAGCAAT
This sequence comes from Bacteroidota bacterium, assembly GCA_028288625.1. Classification (GTDB taxonomy): domain Bacteria; phylum Bacteroidota; class Bacteroidia; order Chitinophagales; family JADIYW01; genus JADJSS01. The sequence continues at coordinate 8,338 of JAQBNI010000012.1, forward strand.
TCCAATTCTTTGAACAATTCAACTTTTGCCTTACTGAGCCGCAGGTTTTCAAACAGCGTATTCAGGTTGGTAATATAAGGTGGAACGCGTTGCTTTGTGGGAAGGAATGGTCCAAACGGAAGTTGAAATAAAGAATGCAGTGTCATACCTCCAGCGTTGATTGCAGCTACACCCGTAGGCGCTGCAACGACCGTGTTTTTTACGGAATTATGCTGGACAGATTTTAAAAAAGTGGTTTTACCTGTTCCCGCTTTCCCTGTAACAAACACATTAGCAAAGGTATGCAGCACAAATTCTGTTGCAAGGAGCTGCGCATCATTTATCGTTTCCATTTCCATTTCAATCATAAAATTAAGTGTTTAAAAAACTATTTTTCTATTGAGATCAATTTTGGGGATAAATTCCATAAAAAGAGACGAATAAATTTTTGAATGGATGCTTTTGCCTGTAACGCTAACTTTGTTGTACGCTATTATTATTGAAAAGTTAACGAATGTGATATATCCACATTTGGTGATTTGGGTGATATTTAACCGCGCGATTTTTTCAAACATAATACTATCTTTGCGTGTTAATTATTATATGCTTTTATCTGTAAGTCAATCAATGGATTATTTGCCAATTGCCCTCATGTTCATTGTAGCGGGTGGGTTCGTGGCGGTGGTGATGGGAGTTACGCATTGGATGGGACCCAAAAAACAATCAAAGATCAAATTGGAAACTTTTGAATGCGGAATTGAAGCGCAGGGAAATGCGCGTTCGCCGTTTTCGATCAAATATTTTTTGGTGGCGATCCTGTTTGTGTTGTTTGATGTGGAGGTGATCTTTATGTATCCTTGGGCGGTGAATTTTAAAGCGCTCGGACTTTTAGGAATTGTAGAAATGTTTTCCTTTATCGCAATTTTTTTGGTGGGATTTTTTTACATCATCCGAAAGGGCGCTTTGAAATGGGAATAATTTATAATGAAGTAATTGAATAGTGAAGTAATGAAATAATGAAAAGGATTTGCAATTGAATCTTGCAAATTACAAACTAAAAGAATGTCAACATCAACAATAGATATACATCCATCATACCAGCCGGAAGGTTTGGAAGGTCAGGGATTTTTTGCAACCTCATTAGATAAAGTAGTTGGATTAGCACGTTCGAATTCTTTATGGCCGCTTCCGTTTGCAACTTCATGCTGCGGCATCGAGTTTATGGCAACAATGGCATCACATTACGATCTCGCGCGTTTCGGTTCGGAGCGTTTAAGTTTCTCACCACGACAGGCAGATTTATTAATGGTGATGGGAACGATCGCTAAAAAAATGGGACCAATTCTTCGGCAAGTGTATGAGCAAATGGCAGAACCGAAATGGGTTTTATGCATGGGCGCATGTGCATGCAGCGGTGGTATTTTCGATACTTACAGCGTTTTGCAGGGAATAGACAGGATCATTCCGGTGGATGTGTACATTCCGGGTTGTCCGCCCCGTCCTGAACAAGTATTAGATGGAATTTTAAAGATCCAGGAACTTGCAGTAAGCGAACAGCGCAGAAGAAGAGAATCGCCTGAATATAAAGCGATGCTTGCGCAATATGGAATTGAATAAGTAGTGAAAGTGACAGCAAAAATTAATAATGTTCTTTTAAATGATAATGTTGAATTGTGCAGAATGGAAGAAGCGTGGCATGGCAAAAACAGCGGAGCAATTGTTTTTGCCTTGTCTTTTTTGGTTACTTTTTTTGACTAAGAAAAAAAGTAACGAAAGAACAATTATAGTGTGATGATGAACTGTGTAGAATGATTATAATAAATGTAGAAAGATAAACGAATGAATAAAAGTTGACGTAGTGTTAACTGTAATAGAAGAAGAATGAGTGAATTGTTTGAGATAGTAAATAAAAAACTTCAGGATAAATTTGGGGATGCGGTTTTATCATCGGAAATGTTGTACGATTTCCCCGTTTTTACGCTTACAAAAAAAATGGCAAAGGAAGCGCTTCAATACCTGAAGGAAGACCCGGAATTAAATTTTCATTTTTTGACAACCATGTGCGGTATCCATTATCCCGAACAATCTCCGGATAAAGAATTCTGGCTGATGTATCAACTGCACAACATGCCCAAAAACTGGCGCATCCGTATCAAAACATATATGCCGCGCGAAAATATGGCAATGCCAACAGTTTCTGATATCTGGAAAACAGCGAACTGGATGGAACGGCAGGAATATGATTTTTTCGGATTTAATTTTACAGGTCATCCGAACCTCACCCGTATTTTAAATATGGATGAAATGAATTACTTCCCGTTGCGAAAAGAATATCCGTTGGAAGATGGAACGCGTAGTGATAAAGATGACAGGTATTTTGGAAGGTGATATCATCCCGAACAACTGTGAGGGAACTTGCTGAATGTAGCCAATGATGAATGATTAGAGAAGAAAAATAAATGATCGATAAGAAAACATACGACGAAAAACAATACTCGACCTTAAACCTTGGTCCGACACACCCTGCAACACACGGCGTGTTTCAAAATGTGTTGACGATGGACGGAGAAATGGTTGTTGATGCAGTTTCAACGATCGGTTACATACATCGAGCATTTGAAAAACTCGCAGAGCGTCGTCCTTTCTACCAGATCACACCCATCACAGATAGATTGAATTACTGCTCGTCACCTATAAATAATATGGGCTGGCACATGACCGTGGAAAAACTGATCGGCGCTGAAATTCCAAAACGCGCACAATATATGCGTGTCATCATCATGGAATTATCGAGGATATCAGATCATATTGTTTGCGATACCGTGATCGCAGTGGATACAGGAGCTATGACCGGTTTCCTTCATCTCTTTCAATACCGCGAATGGATATACGAAATATTTGAAGAAATATGCGGTGCACGTTTAACGACCAATATTGGAAGGATCGGAGGTATGGAACGTGATTTTTCTCCAAAGGTGTGGGATAAGATCCATCATTTTATGAAAGAATTTCCTGCAGGCTTAAGAGAATTTCAAAAGCTTGTAGACCGCAACAGGATCTTTATGGATCGTACAATTAATGTAGGACCTATCTCTGCAGAAAGAGCATTAGAGTATGGCTTTACCGGTCCAAACCTGCGGGCTGCCGGCGTTGATTACGATGTGCGCGTTGCGAATCCATATTCTTCTTATGAAGATTTTGAAT
>JAQBNI010000018.1 GCA_028288625.1 Bacteroidota bacterium
ATCAGAAAATCCAAAAATCTTCCGCCGCTGAAATATAATTACCCTGAAAATTTTGTTGAACAACTGGCAGAGTTTATCCCGCATCTCTCCGTGGCAACTTTTATTGGAGGAGAACCTATGCTCATAAAATCTTATTATAAGATATGGGAAGCCATTATTAAGATCAACCCACGTTGCACAATACACATTCAGACTAACGGAAGTATATTAACAGAAAAATTTTTGGAGTTGATAGATTCAGGTCAATTTGAAATTGGTGTTTCGATTGATGCGCCAACAAAAGCGACTTTTGAAATGATTCGGTTACGCGCTGATTTTGATGAGGTGGAAAAAAACATACTCATACTCCGCGAATATGCGAAACAAGGGAAGATATATATGAATTTTAATTTCTGTCCTTTAACGATCAACTGGAAGGAAATTCCTGAGATGATTGAATATGCCAATAAGATGGACATTACCTTAAAGCTCGTCAATGTTCAATACCCGGCTCATCTGGCATTGCAGCATAGAGATTCCGCTTATTTAACGAAAGTATATGAGGAGTTGAGTAATTACAGATTTTCAGCATCAGGAAGCTCCGTTATATCCAAAATGAACGGGAGGACATTTGATCATTTTTTAAAGAATGTCAGTTATTATAAGGAAGAATCTTTAAAATGGGAATCTTTTCTTTCAGAACATATCCCGCAATCCTTAGACAATATTACACGCATATTGTATGACCAGGTTTACAGCATTAAAAATTTTGAAACTTTTGCAACGGCTGAAAAAGATAAAATTTTCCAGGAAATGTGCGGCTATATTTATTCTAAATCGAATGACGAAGCTGTTTTGAGAAATATTTTTATGAGGATTATTTATTCTTTTAAGTTAACGGAACACGAAGGGGATAATAATATGAGTGGTAATCTTGAAGCGGGTTTTTCAATTTTTAAAAGGATTGCAGACGGATTTTATGATTTGGAAAATGAATTGAAAGAAGCTGAATGCAAAATAGCATAATACTATTCCTAGCTACCAGGGCTTTGTAAATGATTCTTCATTAAGTATGTCGTACCTGTAAATAAATTTTTTTGCGCCGGGTTTTTCGTCTTATTTTTTCAATAAGGCTGATGGGAATAATGACTAACAGGTACAGCATATTTTCTTTCTTATCTCATATTTCCATATCAGGAAAAAACCAGCGAGAGAAAAAAGTATTGGCAGCATATAGATTGCGGCAAGGTATGCAAGATGAGCAATGATTTCGTTCTTTGTCAGCATGTAAAAATATTCACGTAGGTAATAAACATTGAGTGAATGGCACATCAGATCCAATAGTAAGTGGAGTAGAATGGCAAAAATTATAGAGTAGGAGATCTTAAAAAAAAATGTTGCCTGGCAACGGTCAGAAAATTAACTGTAGAGTATTTCCGATACTTGTTTTTATAATATTCAGGTAGGTTAGAGATCAATATATTCCTGCAAAAAAGATGAAATGCAAGTGCACAAAAAATGCCAAAGGATAAATATAGAAAAGGATCGATTTTATATCATATTGAAAAAGATGAAAGCGTACTTTTGTAAGCCTGAATAAAATATCATAATCGGGCGCAATACTTCCGAAAATCAAACCTGTCGTCGAAAAATAATTCATCCATTTCTTTTTAACAGGAATAATATAACCAATATGTGCTAATGTATATGGCATGAACAAATGTAAAGCTAAAAGGGATAAATTTAATCAGTTTTAATATTGTAATTTTATCCGTTATGAAGACCAAACGCCAAAAAAAATCTCCGGCTAATGCACCATATCTTAAAACTCACGATCAAAAAGAATATTTAAACCAATTTTTCAACACCAATATTTTATCATACACAATTTTATTTGCGGGTACATTTTTTTTATATGGGTGGACCTCCACTTTTGGCCTCGGGTTAGATGATCGTTATTCCCTAAACCTGCTGATTCCAATATCCAATAATTTTAAAGGAATTCTTTCTGTATTTTCTACTGCATATGTTGGTTTGGATTACAGACCAGTTGCAGTATTGTCATTCTGGCTAGAACGCTTTATTTTTGGAAGCATTGATCCGGGGACTTCTCACTTTATTAATACACTTATTTTTGCATTTCTTTTAACGAGGATTTATCGTTTTATTATGGTGTGCAGGTTTTATGAGGATGCACAAAAATTGAAGTTGCTTGCATTGTTAACTGCAGTCTTCTTTCTTGTTCATCCTAATCATGTAAGCGTGGTGGCTAATATTAAAAGCCGTGATAACCTGTTGAGCATGACATTCGGAATACTGAGCGCCATTCAGTTTATAAAATTTTGGGATAATAAAAAGCAATGGGGGCGTATATTTTTAATTGCAGCTTTTCTGATCCTGGGGTTTTTATCAAAGGTTGATTGTTATGTCTTTGCAATAATTCCTTTTTTAATAATTATAATGTTTAGAAAAGTGAATACAAAGAATATAATTTCGTTATCGGTCACAACATTTTTATTGATCATCATTGCCGTTGTAGTAAAAGATAAGATGTTTCATAACCTCGTTGCAGATAATACAGTTAAATACACATTTCTGGATATATCTAAATCGCCGTTGGTAAATAATGATACGATGATCAACCGGATTTCTCTTGCGTTAACATCAATACTTTATTACCTTAAATTTCTTCTTATTCCCTGGGGATATTATTTTTATTTTGGCAATAACCAGATCCCGTTGCTTCCTGTTTATCATCCCATAAATATTCTTTCTCTCGCAGTTTATATTTCCATCGGGGGATGCAGTATATATTTTTATAAAAAAAATAAAATATACTTGTTTTGCTTCCTGTTTTTTCTTTTTGCCATAGCTTATGCAATTAATTTATTTGCGATCGTGGCAGGTATAGTAATGGATCGGTATAATTTTATTCCTTCACTGGCATTCTGTCTTGCATTATCAGTTTTATGCATTGATACAACAAAACTAAACGACCTAACCATATTCAAAAATCCGTTTATTATTGTTTTGATCCTTTTTTATTCGTGCTTTACAATATACAGGACTTCCGCGTGGAAAGACGAAATGACTTTATGCAACAGGGATATTCCTCATCTCAGTAAATCCTTTAATGCTTTAAAAATAACGAGCGGCGTATATGTGGAGAAGGCTCTGGAAAAATCCGTAATAAAGAACATAAATAGTACAGCTGATAAATATATTGCTATAGGTGAAAGCTATGCGGATAAGGCTATGGCTATTTACGGCAGATCTCCGGAACTATGGCAAACCAAAGGAATATGCGATTTATATAACGGGAAAGATCTCAAAGCATTGGAAAAATTCAGGAAATGTAAAGAGCTGGATTCAAATTTTCTTTCAGGAATAAACTACTTAGGAGTGGCTTTTAGAAATTTAAATATGCCTGATTCTGCAAATTACTATTTTCAATATGTAATGAATAAAGAACAATTTTTTAATCATTCCGCCAATAATTCGATAGACATTTTGATAAATAACGGCAAAATTAACGAAGCAGACAGCATCATCCGTAGATTAAAACAGAGATTTCCGGAAGATATACTCTTAAAGAAAAAAATTAAGGAATTAAATTGGAAATAAATTCACTCATGACGCTTGTACGTTTCATATAATCACCATAACATGGTAATTGTCAACGAATCTCTTAAATATTAGTAAAATTGCTATATTCTGTAATTTTCATTAGATTTACATAATGCTATAAAACTATGATTTGAGTCTACAACTATTTTATAGAGAGAAATTTAAATAGTGCCCTAGAGCCGGATGATCTTTCAATAAATTTACAATTGTAGATATAGAATTACTTATACAATGTTTGGTACATCTCATAAGTTATATCTGAACTTATTTTAATACTCACTATTTTATGAATAAAATATTATTTTATTTTTCCTTGTCTGCATGCATGGCAATTTCTGCTATTTGCTTTTCAAAAAATGAAAGTGTAAAAGAATATAAGAGTGAAGCAAATACTTATTCGGGGAGTTCATTAATAGGAACCTGGGTAATCTCCGGAATTGATTCTAAAGATTCTCTAACAGTTTATAAATCAAATGAGCGGCTGGTATCAACGGAAGATGCTAAGAAAAAATCTGCGGAAGTGGTTTTAAAAATTTCCATGAAAAAAGTTTTGGAAAAGGATTTAAAGATCGGTGTCACAAGATTTATTTTCGGTGATAATACTTATGAATTTTACAAGGATTCCAAGCTTACGTTTTCAGGGCACTGGAGTTTGAATGATCAGACCAATCAATTATTGTTAGACTTCGGAACCGGTGAAGACTTGCACACAAAAGAGAATAAGATCATTAAGCTGACAGATAAGTTACTTATCATGGAATCTGAATCCCATAATAAAAAAGTCATTCTCACATTCAATAAAAAATAGTCAATTTGTATGCCCAACTTTTATAAATACTTATTGATTTTATTTTTTACACTCGGAGTATATACTTCTGTTAATGCTCAAAATATAGATTACCAGGTATATGCTACCCAATACTACACAGGGCATGGAAATACAGATTACTGGACTGATGATGATCCCAGGTGGATATTTCTCGTTTATGATAACATTGATGCATATGCCAGCGGTCTGGGGGTAATAGCTTCTTATGATGATGGATTAGATGGCGCTGCCTGGTGGAATCCAGCCGACTTTTTTTGCAGGTCCAGAACTAATGCAAATACAACAGGCTGGAAAGTTTCTTTGGAGTCGTGGGAAGATGATGGATGCGGCGGTGGAGATACTTATAATACCGGCTGTGCAAATGACGATGATAATCATTGCGGAAAATCAACGAGCAGTGTATTGGACTTTAGAAGTGGTAGCATTTGTAACTGGAATACATATACCTATTTCTGCGATGGTTACTGGGGTGTTGAGTATAGCGTATACTGGAACTGGGGCGCAGCTCCCACACTCAATACGATATCTCCTGACGATAGGAATTTATGTGTTGGAACGGGTACTACCATTACAGTTTCCACAACACCTGCGCAGGCGTCTCTTTATTATCAGTGGCAGGTAAATACTGCTACTAATACGCCTTCATCAGGATGCCCTTCTTCGGGATGGTCAAATGTATCTTCAGGTACCGGAGGAACAACAGCTTCTTATACTCCGCCACAAACTGCCGGAACAAGATTATACCGGTGCCTCGTTTCTGCAGATTGCAGCGCACAAGGTGGAACAATATCTTCCAAAACTTCTGTTTCAAATTGTGTGAGGGTAAATTATTTCGCATATGCCCCGCCTATAATAAGCAGTGTATGCGGTGCAACATCCAGTATCGGAAGCGCACAAACTTTTTCTGTGGCAACCGTGCCTACTGCAGGTGCAATTGCAAACGCTACCTACGCATGGACGGTTACTCCTCCTTCAGGAGGAACTTATACGATTGGTTCACCTACTTCAGCCTCTACAAGCATTACATTTAATACTGGAGGAACGTATACTGTAACAGTTACAGTTGCTCCATCAAGTATAACATGTAGTCCGAATACGACAAGCTCTTCATGTACAGTAACCATAAATGCTCCTGATTGTGATTTTATTTATGTGAGTAACAGCGGCGGAACAACAGGAGGCTCGAGTAACTCTCCGGTTACATTATCTGCAGGGATGGGTTTACTTTCTTCTACAAGGAATCATATTCGAATGGCTGGCGGAACATATAATAGTCAGCCCGTGATTACTTTGCCGGCTGTTTCAAATGTAATTATAGAAGGTGGATATGTAAATACAAGCGGTACTTGGACAAAAAGCAGTGCAAGCGTAAATGCAACCATAATTAACTTTACAGGTACAGAAATTATAGATAATAATACTGCTCACGTTATCGGGTTTAAGGCTATTAATATTACCGGGCTGACCCTGCAGGATCTGACTATGACAACGGCTGCGGCTTCCGGGCAAACTACGAATGGACATGGCAAATCAAATTATGCAGTTTATCTGCAAGGAGCCGTAGGCTACAATATATACCGCTGTAATATTACATCCGGTGCTGCTACTGTAGGCGCAACCGGCGCTACCGGCGCAACCGGTGGAAATGGGAGCGGTTGCGGACAAGGACAAAATGGAGGATGTGATTATTATAGTGGATGCGGTGAAGCGCCGGGAGGTTCAGGTGGCACAAGTTGTAGCGGTGCCGGAGGCGGATCAGGCACGAATGGTGGAGGAGGCGTAGCAATAGGTGCCAGTGGAAATGGCGGAGCAGGTGGAGCAGGTGGAACAGGTGGAAATGGCAGCAACGGTAAATGTTCAGGAAATCTGATCGCTAATGGAGGAGCAGGATCAGCAGGAGGGCAGGGCGTTGCAGGAGGCTCAGGAAATGGCGGAGCTGCGGGGGGAGGAACTCAAACTTCTGTAGGTGGAGGTGGAGGTGGAGGTACATCTCCCGGAACCGGAAGTTGTGTAAATGGGAATGATGGCGGCACTGGAGGCGAAGGCACTACAGGTAAAAATGGAACAGCAGGCGGAACGCCTACGACAGATAATTTTTCAGGAGGATATTTTGCACCATCAGCCGGTTATAACGGCGGTGGAGGTGGAGGTGGAAGTGGCGGCGGCGGCGGCGGCGGCGGAAGCGGCTCTACCGATAGCGGCACATGCGATCGTGACGGTGGTCGTGGAGGCTCAGCTGGTGGAAGTGGCGCAGGCGGCGGAGCGGGCGGTTTCGGCGGCGGCGGGGGCGGCAGCTCTTTTGCAATATTTGTTTGGGGTGGATCAGGTACCGGAATAGTAACGGATTGTATTTTAAATACGGGTGGAGCAGGCACAGGAGGCGCCGGAGGTTCAGGAGGTGGCGGCGGAAATTATGGTAATGGGTGGGCTCAGTTTGGTCCGTGCGGAGGTGGAGACCCCGGCGACGGCGGAGGTTCAGGAAATGGTTACTACGGTGGTAACGGTGGTGCTGGCGGAACCGGAAGATCAGGCGTCAGGTGGGCAATTGCCAACCAGGGAAGTTCACCAACAACCACACTTTCCCCAGGAGCGTTTGTTGCAATAAATTCTTCGGCGTCCGGTGGAACAGCGCCAAATGTTCCGACAAATGATTTAATGGTAAATTATAACAACACAAAAGGTTGTACCAATTCTTATATAACATTGCAAAAAGGCGCGGGTGCAGGAACCTGGAGCGCTTATGGTACATTGGTGAATGATGTTACATCTTCTACGCCGAGCCAGACAACAAGTTCAAATCCTGTTTCAGTTTATTTTAGTTCTACAGGCTGGCAAACGATTACTGCAGGAACAGACAGCAGAACAAGGTTATTATATGTCTCTACTTCCAGAACTCCACCGGTTATGAATATAAACGGAGCAGTTTCGCCCGCTACGATTTGCAAAGACGGCAGTGTTAGTTTAACTTGCCCTACTCCTAATAGCCCAAGTTCTGTTACCGGATATGAATGGACGGTTCAGCTTACACCTGTAACTGGTTTAACTACACCAACGGCTGTATTTACTTCAAGCAACGCAGCTCCTGCATCTTTTACATTACCAAATACAACAACAGGCGATATCGTTTACCAGGTAAAATTAAGGGTGAACGATCAATGCTGCGGATGGTCAACTCCGGTATACGGCACTATTACCGTTAAGCCTGCGATAATTGCCGGAACCATCAATGGTACACAAAACATATGCTATAACGGAGATCCTTCACTTTTAGGAAGTGTATCTCTTCCAACAAATACGGTTGGAACACCAACATACCAATGGTATTACAGGGACAATTGTGCAGGTACATGGACATCAATCTCAGGAGCAACGGGCTCAACTTATGATCCTCCAACGGGGTTAACAACGACCAGGTGTTATTACAGGGAAGAAACTAACTGCAGCCAGGTTGTTAATTCAAATACGGTTACAGTTACTGTGTATAGTAATTTCTCACCTGGAGGTATTGAACCTGCCGCAGATACCATATGTTACAACGGTGATCCTCCGCTTATAAATCAATCTATCGTTCCTACGGGAGCTGCGGGCACTTATGCTTATCAATGGTATTATAAGGACGGATTAAACACTTGTCCAACAGGAGCAATTCCGGGGACATGGACTCTTATAGCAGGAGCAACATCCAGTACTTATGATCCTCCATCAGGTTTAATCGGAGGCAGAACATATGCCCTTACAGTAGATCCCACCGGGACACCTGATTGCGGTGGATTTGTCTGGGCTAATACATGTCATCAGGTTATAGTATATTCTGCATTGGTATTAGGAACAGTGAGTAGTACCGGACAAACGATTTGTTATAACGGTGATCCGTCATCATTCGGTTTTTCAACCGCTACAACGGGGGGCTCCGGATATTATAATTATCAGTGGTATTATAAAGATTTAGACTTTACACCTACTGCAGGCACAACAGCAATCACTTCAGGCTGGAATAGCATCAGCGGAGCAACAGCCGCAACGTATGATCCGCCTACAGGTTTAACAACCACCCGATCTTATGCATGCCAGGTTGATCCTTATGGTTCCGGCACAATAACAGATTGTGATGTTGCGAAATGGGCGAATGGACGATGGCTTGTAACAGTATTAGCTGCCTATAGTACAGGTACTTTAACCAGTGGTGATCAAACCGGAGCCACCTCATTGTGTGCTTCTCCAACTCCAACACCTTCAAGTATAACTTTTAGTTCCGTCGCTACAGGTTCGGGTAGCTTTAATTATCAGTGGTATTATAAGGAAGTATCTGGAACTACGCCTCCTGTATGTCCTACGGCAGGACAAACCACTGCCTCATGGGCAGGGACTACGATTGGAACAAATTCATCAACATATTCGCCGGCATCAGGTGAAGTTGCTGCAGGCAAATCAAGAACATATGCATGTTTTGTAACACCAACTGCAGGAAGTTCGGTATCCTGTGGAACAGCAGACTGGGCGAGCAACTGCAGGAAAATAACGGTTTTAGCAACATACAGCACAGGAAGTATAACAAGTGCAGATCAAACAGGAGCAACGTCCTTATGCGCTTCTCCAACTCCAACACCTTCAAGTATAACTTTCAGCTCTGCCGCAACAGGTTCGGGTAGCTTTAATTATCAGTGGTATTATAAAGAAGTTACGGGAACTACGCCTCCTGTATGCCCGACAGCAGGACAAACCACTGCCTCGTGGGCAGGCACTACGATTGGAACAAATTCAACAACCTACACACCGGCATCGGGCGAAGTTGCTGCAGGAAAATCCAGAACATATGCTTGTTTTGTCACTCCGGTTGCAGGAAGCTTTGTATCCTGCGGTACGGCAGACTGGGCAAGCGGCTGCAGAATGATTACGGTATTGCCTGCATTCACTACAGGTACTTTAACCAGTGGTGATCAAACCGGAGCCACCTCATTGTGTGCTTCTCCAACTCCAACGCCTTCAAGTATAACTTTTAGTTCCGCCGCTACAGGTTCGGGTAGCTTTAATTATCAGTGGTATTATAAGGAAGTATCTGGAACTACGCCTCCTGTATGTCCTACGGCAGGACAAACCACTGCCTCATGGGCAGGCACTACGATTGGAACAAATT
>JAQBNI010000023.1 GCA_028288625.1 Bacteroidota bacterium
AATTTCATGCTTCAAAAATATTGGGTATTCAGAAAGGAAACGGTATACCAAACGGATTGATCTCTTCTTATTCTAATTTTTTACTCCTTTATTTATTACACTATTTAATATCTTTACCTGATGCAAAGCTTTGTCTTTTATAAAAAAGAAAATCACCTCGCATTTACAAAAACGCGTAAGGGTGAAACAAAAGCCGGGGAAAAGATACAAGCGATCTCCAGTGAAAAAAAGTGGCAGGAGGAATTAAAAAATTCTTCAGCAAGGTTTGTAATTATTGGGATTCCGGAGGATATTGGCGTTAAAGCGAATCACGGAACAGGCGGAACTCAAACTGCATGGGTTTCTTTTCTATCTTCATTCTTTAACGTCCAGGATAATCAATTTCTTGATTTTGAAAATATTCTTTTGCTGGGATATTTTGATTTTTCATCTCTTCCCGATAAAATAAAAAATAAGCCCGTTGAATATCTCCGGGATGCAGTAAGTAAGATAGATAAAGAAGTTGCAGAACTTGTTCAGAAGATTATAAAATGCAATAAAATCCCTATAGTTATCGGCGGCGGACATAATAATGCCTACGGAAATATAAAAGGCGCTTCGCTTGGATTACATGAAGCCAATAAAATAAAGTCTGCAAGGATCAACCTGGTCAATTTAGATGCGCATGCAGATCTCCGTGCTTTGGAAGGCAGGCATTCCGGAAATGGATTTTCTTATGCAATTCAGGAAGGCTATCTCAATAAATACGCAATGTTGGGATTGCATGAGAATTATATTACACAGCAAATGCTCGACAGCATCAATAAAAACAAAAATATACAGGCGCATTTTTACGAAGATATTTTTCTACGCGAAAATAAATCGTTTCAACAAGCTATTTCTGATGTGTTACAATTTACAAAGGGTTCATATACAGGAATAGAAATTGATCTCGATGCGATTGAAAATATTTTGACAAGCGCTGTTACGCCATCAGGGTTGTCTGTTTTACAGGCGCGTCAATTTCTTCATAAAGTTTCTTCGGAAAGTAAGGTTGCCTACTTGCATATCTGTGAAGGCGCTGCAGTCTTAGACAATGGGTTATCGTCAGCTACAACAGGAAAATTAATTGCTTATCTCGTAAGTGATTTTGTGAAAGCAGTGAAATAAATTTTTACGACTTATAACTAACGGCTTACGACTATTTCACATATCCATCATCGTTTTATGTTTCCGCTTCCTGCGGTATTGGGTGCGCACCAGTTTTTTATCGTCACCTGAGATTATACTTATATTTCCATCCACTTCAAGTATAGCCAGGCTCACCTCTTTATAAGATTCCACCCCGTGCTCTCTTACAGCCGCACACAGCTCATCCTCTGTGATCAAAGCTTCCTTCATGTGTTGCTCAACGATCTTTCCGTTAGAGATCAGCGTCAGCGGTACCGATTGAACCAGATTCCTAATCCGCTTATAGCGAAACATCAAAAATCCCAGTGTCATATTTAAAATGAATAATACTGAACCTGCAGTAAGCCCACCGATGAGCGAGGTGTTTTCTCCGACCATTGCGTTCTGCACAGCGTTACTGATCAATACGATCAGCACAAGATCAGCAATAGATAATTGTGTGAGTTCGCGTTTCCCGAATATGCGGAATGCAACGATCATAAATACATACACAGCGCTGCTTCTTAAAACAATATCCAGTAAAGGATGAAGATGAATGCCCATGTTCAAAGTTAATAAATATTAAATACAACTTCCTTAACAAAGCTTGAGGATAAAATCCCTGTTTAAAAAATGTATACGGATAAATTTGAAACATGGAGATCATTCAACAATTAAAAAAACACCGGCGATTAGAATTGACACTTTTATTGATGGCTTCATGCTTTCTCAGTTTCGGATTGATCGTTTTGCGCGTCATGGTATCGCACCAATTGCATTTCATATTTCTGATCTGGAATTTATTTTTAGCATTCATCCCTTTTTATATTGCCAACTGGCTGTACTTGTTTAAAGAAAGATTCAACAGAATAACAGTTATTCCATTTTTATTTTTATGGCTTTTATTCCTGCCGAACGCACCATATATCATTACAGATATCGTACATCTTCATCCCGGGCAGGAAATGAACTATTGGTACAGCTTGCTGATCGTGGTCTCCTGTGCATGGAATGCGTTAGTGATGGGTTTATTGTCGTTGAATGATGTGCAGAATGTTGTATCGGAAAAATATGGAAAAACAATTGCATGGATTTGGATTGTGCTTTCCGTCTTTCTCGCTGCATTCGGGATTTATATCGGCAGGATATTGCGCTGGAACAGTTGGGATCTGTTTTTCGATACCAGGAATGTAATGTATGATATCGGTGAACGCGTATCCAATCCTGCAGCACATGGAAGGACATGTGTAATTACACTCTTCTATGGAATGTTTTTGATGATCGTGTATTTGTTCTTTCGTCACCTGCTCATCAGGAGGGAAGTGGAATAATTATTTCATGGCAACAGCCTGCTGACTTTTCACCATGCTCCTTAATTCTGCAATTTCTTTTTTAAGATCGTTGATTTCTTCCTGCTGCTCCTTGATGCCTTGCGCAAGTATCGGGATCATTTCCATATAATTTACGGAATAATATCCGTTCGTATTTAACTGCACAAATTCAGGGTAAACATCTTTCAGTTCCTGCGCCATAAAACCAAAATGTATGCCGCCCGGTAAATAACCTGTATATGATTTTGGTGCGTTGTACTCATAAGAATAAATATTCAGCGCTTCAATGTCAGCCAGCACATTTTTCACCGGGGTAATATTTTTTTTCAGCCGCCTGTCTGAAACGGGGAGATGATCCAGGTAATAGTGTGACTCATTGCATTGAGATACTGTAATTGAATCCTCGAGTAAATTGAACGTTCTGTATTTAAAAGTATACAACTTTCTTCCGACAGCAAGATTGCCAACTGAAAGCTCGCCGCCTGTCCGGATCAAACCAAGTTGTGTGGAACCCAGGTATACGTAAACAGAATCGAAGCCTGTAAGTTGATTGTGAAATAAAATGCTACCGGTGTTGTTTTTTTCGCAATCCTTCTGCGATGATTTGTTACAGGAAAAGATAAAAAGAGATAAAAGTGCAACAGCGTATGAGAATATCCTTTTCATAATTATGTTTTTTTTAAAATTAGCTTTTATGAAGAGAAACAACAAGATTATCTTTATTTTTAACCTTTATATTTGTTATACCATATGAAGATTTCACTGAACTGGCTTAAATCCTATCTCGAATTTAATTTACCGAATGAAGAATTAAAAGATCTGTTAACCGATATTGGTTTGGAGGTCGAAAGCATGGAGTCCTATGAGTCCGTGAAAGGTGGACTGAAAGGTCTGATCGTGGGACATGTTATTGAAAAAGAAAAACATCCCGATGCAGATAAATTGTCTGTTTGCAAAGTAGATACGGGACATGAAATTTTGCAGATCGTTTGCGGTGCGCCAAATGTTGCTGCCGGACAAAAAGTGATTGTCGCGTTAACGGGTTCTAAACTTTTTTCGGCAGAAGGCGAACCTTTTGAGATCAAAAAAGCAAAGATCCGCGGTGTTGAATCTAACGGGATGATCTGCGCGGAAGATGAGATTGGTCTCGGCTCATCTCATGAAGGAATTTTAATTCTCGATGCAAATATTCCAACAGGAAAATCTGTAAGCGATCTTTTTAATATAGAAAATGATTACGTGATAGAAATTGGTTTAACACCAAACAGGACGGATGCATTTTCTCACATCGGTGTGGCAAGAGATCTTGCTGCTGCATTAAGCTTCAGAAACAATAAGGAATATAAATTATTGATTCCCGAAGAAAAATTAAAGGTTGCCTCCAACCCGGAAAAGGATTTTACTGTAGAAGTAAAAAATAAAGTTGCTTGTCCAAGATATTCCGGTTTGATCATCAAAAATATAAAAGTAGCAGAATCGCCTGCATGGTTAAAGAACAGGCTGAAAGCAATCGGACAAAAGCCGATCAATAATATCGTCGACATTACAAATTTTGTTTTACATGAATTCGGACAGCCGTTGCATGCATTTGATCTTTCAGAAATAAAAGGGAAAAAAATTGTTGTTGGAAATCTTCCTTCAAAAACAAAATTTACCGCGCTGGATAAATCTGTAATTGAGTTACATGAAGAAGACCTGATGATCTGCGACGGTGAAGGAAACGGAATGTGTATTGCGGGCGTATACGGCGGAATTGCATCCGGAGTAAAAGACAGCACAACTTCTATCTTCCTGGAAAGCGCTTATTTCGATCCTAAAACAATACGCCGTACTTCTACACGACATAATTTAAGAACGGAAGCCGCGATCCATTTTGAAAAAGGAATTGACCCGGATATCACTGTTACTGCTTTAAAGCGGGCTGCTCAGCTGATCACTGAAATTGCAGGAGGAGAAATAGCTTCGCCTGTATATGATCTTCAAAATAAAATATTCGAACCTTTTAAAGTGGAACTGGAATATGATCATGTAAAAAGATTAACCGGCGCTGATATTTCAAAAGAAGACATCATTAAGATCCTTGGCTTGCTCGATATCCGGATAGATGAAGAAGTGGATGCGTACCCGATGAATATTTCTCCCGATGCTTTATCCTTGTCGCTGCTCGTGCCTCCGTATCGCGCCGATGTTACGCGCGAAGCAGATGTGATCGAAGAAATATTGCGTATTTACGGTTTCAATAATGTTCTGATTCCTGCAAAATTAAATGCTTCTTTAAATTTTACAGATCCGTTTGATCCCGATAAGTTATACAACAGAACAGCAGATACGCTGGTCGATTTTGGTTTTTATGAAATGATGAACAACTCTATCACGAAATCGAAATATCAATCTAACTTAAAAAATTCTCCCGAAGAAAACTGGGTGCGTTTATTAAGTTCTATAAATGTGGAGCTGGATGTGATGCGGAATAATATGTTGTTCTCAGGGTTGGAAGTTTTATCGTATAACATCAATCATAAAAATTCAAACATTAAATTATTTGAATTCGGGAAAACCTATGAATTAAAAAATTCAAAAGCAATCACGTCGGATAGTTATTCCGAAAAAAATCATCTGGCAATTTTTCTTTCGGGAAATACATATGCAGGTAATTGGAAAACGCCATCACACAAAACTGATTTTTATAATTTGAAATCTTTAGTTGATTTGGTCTTGTCAAAAATCGGAATTTCAGATATTGATGCAATGGACAATGAGTTGTCAGAGATTTTTGACTATTCATTGGTCTATAAAAATTCAGGAAACAAATTGGTGGAATTCGGAAAGGTACAGGCACAATTCAACCGGCTGTTCGATATCAAACAGGAAGTTTATTTCGCTGATTTTGATTGGGATAATATTATATCCTTAGCTAAAAACGTGAATATAAATTATAAGGAGATTTCGAAATATCCGGCGGTCAAACGCGACCTCGCCCTGCTGCTGGATAAAAAAGTAAAATTTTCTGAAGTAAAATCGATAGGAGAGAAATTTGGAAAGAAAATTTTGCGTAATATTGAATTGTTCGATATCTATGAAGATGATAAGATAGGTAAGGAGAATAAATCCTATGCCGTGAGCTTCACTTTCAGGGATGACAACAAAACACTATTAGATACTGATATTGAGAGTGTTATGAGCAAACTGATCAAGGAATTTCAAACACAATTAAACGCTGTAATCCGATAATATGGCAAAGATTGATGACAAATGGGAGCGAATTTTTAAAAAAATTCAGCTAATTTTAGAAAAGAATCAGAAACTGGAGGATCAGAATATGTCCCTGCAGCAAAAGATCTCAGAATTGGAGAACAAAATTGTTGAACAAAATAAAGATAAAACCAGCTTAAAAGAACAAATACAATACATTAAAGCAGCAAAGGAAGTGCACTTGTCCGAAAAGGAAAGAGCAGTTACAAAGCAACAGTTGAAAGAGTTTATGGACGAAATTGACGACTGTTTGGCAAAATTGGTAGAATAGATGGCAGAACAACTCAACATAAATCTATTGATAGCCGGGAGACCTTACAAATTAAAAGTATCACCCGATGAAGAAGGTTATGTACGACAAGCCGCGAAGGATATCAATGATAAAATTGCCGAATATCAAAAAACATTGCTCACCCGCGATCGCCAGGATTTCCTGTCGATGATTGCCCTGCAATCCACCGCGGAAGCACTGCAACATAAAAATAAGGCTACCAATGCCAATATCGACGCTAAACTCGATGAACTTGAAGCTACGCTCGATAAACATCTCGGACTCACACTGTTCTGATCTTCCCGGAGTTATCCATTTGCTGTGTAAAAAATATAAATGTATAGAGATATGATTTCTATACTTTCATGATCCGGCGGCATAAACCGCCAAACTGTAAGCGAAATCGCAAACAGATTTTTAAACAATATAAAACAAACACAGTGGATCCAATTTTAATAACCGTAATAGCTGCAGCAGCAGCACTGATCTTCGGGATCATCATGGGGAAATTTGTTTTCAAAGCTAATGTCGATAAGCAATTAGCGGAAGCAAGATTAGCCGAAGCAAGAGCAAAAACAATCGAGGAAGCCGCATTAGCAGAAGCGGAGATCATCAGGAAGGGCGCGTTTACCACGGCGGAAGCTTTGAAAAAAGACAAGATGATGGAAGCGAAGGAATCTTTTCTTAAGCAGAGAGAAGAACACAACAGGGAACTCGAGCAGCGGAACCGCAAAATGATCGAATCGGAAAACCGTACAAAGCAGATCGAACAGTCATTGAAGGACAAACTCGCAAACATCGGCAAGCAGGAAAAAGATAATGAGGTGATCAAAAACCAATTGACGGAGCAGGTGGAACTGGCGACAAAGAAGAGAGGAGAGCTTGAAAAAGCGCATGCTGAACACGTTGCTAAATTAGAACAGGTGGCTAAATTGTCTGCTGAAGAAGCAAAGGCACAACTGATCGAGCAGCTAAAAGGAAAAGCGCAAACCGATGCGATGGCGCACATTAAAATGGTGATGGATGAAGCGAAATTAAAAGCGACAAAGGAAGCAAAGAAGATCGTTATCCAATC
>JAQBNI010000026.1 GCA_028288625.1 Bacteroidota bacterium
ATTCACGTGAAAAAAGGAGACGACCAGCATGAGTTGTATCAGTTCATGGGTAAGCAGGCTTCAGGTCCGGGCTTACTCACTAACCCGAAATGGAATTTTCATAAATTTATTATTGATAAAGAAGGCAAAGTAGCAGATTTTTTTATTCCGACAACAGAGCCTGATGATCAGAAAATAAAAAAGAAGATCGAGGAATTATTGAAAAAGTAAATATAGAATTCTGATGAAGAAATATTTACTGCCGCTGTTTTCTCTTTTTATTTTTAATTCTTTCTCGCAACAGATCTATACGGATGAATGGACACAATTAATTCCATCGCCGGCGATTCCGAAAAATATTCACTGCAAAAATTCTAACAATAATATTGATCTCGTTCAATTCAACAGCAGGTATTATGTCGCCTTCCGAACGGCGCCTACACATTTCGCTTCCAAAAAGACAAAACTGTTTATCATGAGTTCTCCTGATTTTAAATCATGGAAATATGAAACAGAATTTTTTGTAAGCGCGGATATGCGCGAGCCGCGCTTCGTAATTTTTAAAGATCAGTTACATTTTTATTTTTTTGAAGGAGGAACAAAGATGTTCAGATTTGAACCGAAGCATATCTGGACAAGCGTATTAAGCGATACAGGCTGGAGCAGCAAGATCAAAACGAATATGGATGGATTTGTTGGCTGGCGATTCAGGACACATGAAAACAAATTATTTCTTTCGGCGTACTACGGCGTAAATTTATACAACAGCGATCATCACGCAAATTTGCGATTATTTACTTCTGAAGACGCCATCAATTTTTTACCCATTAGCGAGCATCCGCAAATTACAACGCAAGGCGCAGAAGAAGGAGAATTTATTTTCGATAAGGAGGGAAATATATGGTCGACGGTGAGGCTGGAAGGATCAGGTTCGTATTTGTGTTTTGCATCCAAAGATTCTATTGATAAATGGACAAAGAAATTCTCCAAAAAGAAATACGATAGCGCACTTCTTTTTGCAAGAGGCGATGATATTTATTTGGTTTCTCGCAGGCATTTAAAAGGTGATGCTACGCAGGTAGAATTCCCAAATAAAAAGCAGCGTCGTAATAATCTTATTCGATATTCATTTTCTAAAAAAGTAACGGCGTTATTTAAAATCAACAAGGAAAAAATGGAGATCGAGCATGTGATGGATTTCCCGAGCACAGGCGATACTGCATTTCCCGCTATTGCAGATAAAGATGAGAACTGTGCTTACTTATTGAATTATTCTTCCAACATCCATAAGCGCAATAAGATCTGGATCGGTGGACAATTGGGAAAAACCTATATCTATCAGACACAGCTGCATTTTAAATAGACTGCAGTTGTTTTGCTCATGATAATGAAAGCACGTCATTTCGATGCGACGAAAGGAGCGAGAAATCCCGAACAGTTTCGCACTTGCGAATTTTAGTAGTGCGGTAGTTGCAATGTTTTCGGGATTATTACGTCACTGCGTTCCTCATAATGACGGATCTCATTTTTAGCAGGTTAATTTCATATATTTATTTACTTATTATCCGGATCGAATGACAGTTGTTGGACGCCGACCGTGGACTCATAAACTTTTTGTAATTTTACGCCATGAAGTTAGATATTTTAGTTTTTGCTGCACACCCGGACGATGTGGAATTATCGTGCAGCGGAACAGTGTTGAAGCATATCAGTTTAGGTTATAAAGTGGGTATTATTGATCTCACAGCAGGAGAGTTGGGCACTCGTGGAACTCCGGAGATCCGCCTGGAAGAATCTAAAAAAGCGACTGAAATTCTGGGCTTACATGTAAGAGAAAACCTTGGATTCCGTGATGGTTTTTTTGAGATTGATGAAGCACATTTATTGAAAGTGATTGCCGCTATTCGCAAGTATCAGCCGGAGATCATTTTTGCAAATGCGGCTTCCGACCGCCATCCTGATCACCAGCGAGCCGGCGATTTGGTTTCACGTGCAAATTTTTTAAGTGGCTTGATAAAAATAGAAACAGCAGAGGATGTTAGTCAAAAGCCATGGCGCGCTAAAGCCATTTATCGTTTTATCCAGGATAAGTATATGCATCCTGATATTGTCGTGGATATTTCCGGTTTTGAACAGAAAAAACTGGAAGCCATCAAAGCCTTCAAATCGCAGTTCTACGATGCGAATTCACCTGAACCTGAAACTCCGATCTCACGGCATGATTTCTTCGATTTTATATTAGCTCGTGCAAAACATTTCGGAAGATCTATCCATGTAGAATATGGTGAAGGTTTTACGGTAGAAAGGTATATCGGGATTGATAACTTATTTCATCTTAAATAGTTACCACAACTTACTTATATCTTCAGTCCAGGCTCGGACGAGCACATCCTCTTCCTTTCCGACAAATCCTTTAGAAGTAAGCATATCATAGCAGGTAAGGAGGTCATCCAGCATATTTTCTTTTCCACCCTTAATATTTAAAGCTGCCAATTCGCTGCAGATCTTATAGTTATTCAAATAACCCGGGATCTCATCCTCAAAATCCTTCATCAGGTTATGGACGTTACGCTCCTGCCACACCGTGGCTTCATGAAATAATATACTCCAGCCGTTTGCCCACGCAATACGTTGAGCCACATAGCTTCTCCAGATGTCAGTCATCCGGAAACTGCAATAAGCCGGCAAATAGAGCAACGGGAAGGCTTCCTTATACCAATACGTATTCTGGCTGTTGAACGGGCTCCATGCACCGTCTCCCAATGCCAAATTCATACCCTTATTAAAATTTAGTGGTAGAGGGTAAGCTAAGCGATAAACTGCGTCTACATCGGGGTTCTCGTCCGCCAAACCTTGTTGGATAGGGCAAAGTACTTCCTTCATTTCATAATCAGTTAAGGGTTTGGAAACTTTTTGCAGTTCTTCCAATGGCAAGCCACGCGGCCATATAAACTTATCATTATCACTAAAGTAGTTATATACATTTACCCAACCTTGACCTTTAATATCATAAGCCTTTACCGTTCTTGACTTTTCGTTCCAGAATTCCTCACGGGGAAAATTATCATCATCAGTTTCTACAATTTCTTCCGTTCCGTTCTGTAACGCAATGATATAACCGATGTTTTTTCGCGCATAATGCTTTACAGGACAAAGCTTTGCAAATTTTGAATCAACTGTTAATTGACGATCTACAGACCAGAAATCACAGCCGTCAATTTTAAATTCAGCAGGGGATTTTGTATCACCGATCATAATAAAATCAAAATTTCTTTCTTTTGAAGCTTTTGCAAACGTATGCAAGACTTCCATTGTGTCAGGTCCTATAGAGGTAATTACTAAACTTTTCTTCGACATAAATATCTATATTTCAATAAACTAATATTCTTTTATAAAAGTGATCATAAAACCGGACGGTTTCCTTTCAGGCGTTGCACGAAATAGTATAACAGTGTTTCCCGCGCATTTTTTATGGCAGATTTGGAAACCCTTGGCGATGGTGCCTGGTAATGAATCGGAACTTCAGCCGTTCTATGTTTTCTCAACAGGTATTTCACTTCCGTCTGGTAAAAATGTGCCCGCGATTTTAAGGGATACTCCAGCAACTTGCCGATAATGTGGCGATGAAAGCCCTGGAAGCCCGAGGTCATATCATATAACTTTGTACCTAACAGCCAGTTAGCAAGAACTGTACCCATCTTAGACAGCATTCTTCGGTTAAATGGAGAATCGCCCATGGAACCATCTTTAATGAATCGCGAACCAAATGCGCACTCATTTCCTTCATTTAAAACCCTGAGATACATGGGAATAGCACGGGGGTCATGAGATAAACCTGCATCCATTTCAATAATGATGTCATGACCGTTATCGTAAGCTACGCGAAACCCTTTTAAGTAGGCATCAACGACGTTCTTGTTTTCCGGCGCCCAAACCACTTCAAACCTTGGGTCCCGTTTTTCAAGGTCGCGCGCCATATCCAAAGTTTTGTCTTTTGAAGCGTTATCGATCACAAAATAAATTTTTCCCGTGCCGATAACATCCATTACCCTCGACAATAAATCAACAAAGGGCGTAAAATCCTGCTCCTCATTTGCCATTGGTATTGTTGCCGCCCAATCCGTATATAAATACATAAATGCTTTGAAATTTGAAACGATAAAGATAACCCAAAACAGGATTATATTATATTATTACTTTTTAAGGAAACATTATTGAAACATAGAAGGTTATCAATTGTTTTTTTAATTTCATCTTTTATGCAGGAAAACAATCCCTTACACGGCAAAACGCTGGAGACGATCGTAGAACATCTTGTGGATTATTATGGATGGGAAAAATTAGGACAGATCATCGATATCCGTTGTTTTAATGTGGATCCGAGTGTAAAATCGAGTTTGAAATTTTTAAGAAGAACGCCATGGGCGCGAAAGAAAGTAGAGGAGTTGTACGTGGATAGTTTGGGTTGAAAGTGTGATATAAGTGATAACTTTTCAGATCCTGAATCAAGTTCAGGATGAC
>JAQBNI010000048.1 GCA_028288625.1 Bacteroidota bacterium
ACCGGGAAGCAGGCATATCGCTTAAGTATCTTATGTTCAGACATCATTTGAAGCCGAATTTTTCCTGGAGTGGTATGTTTTTAGTGCCAGCAATAGGGAAAACATTTTTGCTGAAATACTTTTTCTCACAACTCAATGATTTTTCAATTGTTGTCCCTTATTTTTGCAACGCAATTTAACAGTATGGAAAACGAAATACAAGAACACAAAGAGAAGGATTTTAAGTTTAACTGGGTAATGTCATCCCGGTTTTTATTTTACGTACAACTTTTTTGCATTTTAGCTTTTATATTAGGTGGATGTTATAAACTGTACGATAAAAGTTACGAAGGGAAGCCGGATGTTGAAGTGCCTGATAATACTTTATATACGCCTAAGTATAAATAAAAAAAGTTGAAAAGAAAATTTGGTAGTATTCGTACGATTACTATTTTTGCACTCCCAAATCAGCAACGACGATAAAACGGAAGGTAACGAAAGAGGGAAAAAGTTCTTACAATAATTGCGGAAGTAGCTCATTTGGTAGAGCACGACCTTGCCAAGGTCGGGGTGGCCGGTTCGAGCCCGGTCTTCCGCTCTAAGTCCTCCTGGAAAAAGGGAGGATTTTTTTTCTAAGCTTGCCCTGGTGGTGGAATTGGTAGACACGCAGGACTTAAAATCCTGTTCGCCGCAACGCGAGTAACGGTTCAAGTCCGTTCCGGGGCACGCATTACAGCCGATCAGAAATGATCGGTTTTTTTGTTGGTACAACATGGGTACAACATTTCGAAAGACACATCCTCTTAATAACTCTTTAGTTAAATTTCTTTGAAATCTCTTACCTATGTAACCGACAAACATGTGGTAAATGATCTATTTGAATTTTATTCCTTTTACGCAACAAGATTTTCAAATCACTATTTTCAGAAAACTGGCAAATCCTGAATTGCAGGAAGAGGGATATCATCAGGATTTTATTGAGCAGGAAACTAGAAAAAAATATCTGATTGCCTTTGACACGGCCGAAGGATATGACGAATATACATTGCCTGCATTTCAACATCAAAACTTGGCCGCAAAAGCCCTTTTTGTTGAACTGTCAAAGAGTCTTCCACCAACAGACATTCTTATAAAACGAAAAGATGATTTTCGAACAAAAAGAATTTATTTCAAACTCCAACAACATCCAAAGGGGAGTAAAACGGTGTGGATTGAACCATATTTTCTAAGGAGTAAAGGTGTGTGGGGAATACTTCTAGATTATAGCTTCGTGGTAAACGATGACGGGAATGCGAAGAAATTTAAATTAGACAGAGATATCCTTATCGCAAGCGGAACATTAAATGAAAAAGGATATTCAAACGTTGACTATTACTTATTCAAGCATCAATATTTGCAGGCTTTTGTTACGAGATTTATCCCGGCAATAAACACCGTATTATCTTATGGTCTCAGTGGTCAACTGATCCAAGTAGATGCAAATGTACTTTCCTCGAAAACGTATGTGTTTGGGAATGGGAGCACGAATAACTCTTCGTATATAGGAATTTCGAAAAATCCGCCTTTGAGTGCTGCACCTTTAGGGTGTAAATTCTATTTTCTCTATAAAAAAATAGATCGCGACATAGCCGTGTCTTTATTAAAAGGACTTAGAGGTGAGAGCAATCCAGCAACATTTGCCGGGATGGAGAAACTATTTAAGCTCCCTTTTACAAACGATTGCATTACCGGTGCCGCCATTGATGAATTCGATGATTCCACAATCGATAGTGAAATAGCTAAGGTAAAAGCCAATGGAGCTAATGTATTACCAATCATTATTACTAATTCCAAAAAAGATGAAAGTGATGAACGCTTGTATTACCGACTGAAACATAAGTTCACTAATGCTGGTCTTCCTTGCCAGGTTGTGACGAAAGATTTAATCAATAATGATTATTCATTAAAGTATTCATTAAGCAATATTGGTTTGCAAATTTTTGCAAAACTCGGTGGAAAGCCCTGGAAGATGAAACCTGCAACATCCGAATATCTGATCGTGGGAATAGGACAATCGTATAATTTGGAAACATTTGAGGATGGCACAAAGGTTGAAAAAAATATTACCTATTCTGTTCTAACCGATTCAAGCGGTCTTTTTAAAGATATTGAAGTATTAGGCGAAGGCATTGAAGGGGATTCGTACTATGAGCAATTAATTAGTAGTATCAGCGGCATTATTAATAAATCCGGTTATAAAAAAGTTTCTTTACACGTATCGTTTCGATTAAGCAAAGACAAAATTTTAAACAAGATTGTTTCGCGCATTCCTGCTGATATAGAACTGAATGTATTAGTGATAAATTCAAAGAATGATTTTTTCGGGTATGATTATAATAACAATGGACTTGTTCCTTTTGAAAGCACCTATATTAAAATTGCGAAGGACGAATTTTTAGTATGGTTTGAAGGGCTGCAATACAACAATCCGAAAATCACGAAACGGTTTGGAAATCCTTTACTTATTAAATTCTGGTTTTCAAACAAGCCTGAGTTGTTTCGAGAGGAGACCTATAAAGAAAGCTTGCTGCAAGATTGCATAAATTTATCTGGGGCTAATTGGCGAGGGTTTAAAGCGAAGCAATTACCCGTTTCCGTGTTCTATTGTCAACGTATTGCTGAATTCATTAGCAAGTTCAAAGAATATGATCTCGCACATATTGAAATCAGTAATTTAAAACCTTGGTTCTTGTAATATGAGAAGACAATTTGGCCGTAATAAAATTATTATTCTGCTCGGAGCAGGTGCGAGTTGTGATGCCCACATTCTTAATTCCTATCAAATGATAAGTGAGATCGAACAAAAACTAAATGATAGTTGGTCCGATTACAAGAACTTATACAATTATATCCAAAGCTCGCATTTCCATTTAGAACGAATAAAAGGTGTATCGGCAAAAGACATCATATTTAATATTGAAAACCTCGTTGCACTGCTTGATATTATTATTAAAATTTCCAAAAAAGATTTAGAAGTGTATCCGTTCGTTGGTAGTTGGGAGAAGGAACTTATTGCGGTGACGGGTAATAATTTTGAACAAGCGAATCTTTTTAAAAACAAAATATTAACAAAGCTTCGAGATGAATGGCTATCGCCGGCGGACTTTAAAGTAGCTTCTGCCTATTATAAAAAATTAAAAGAAACGGGATACACCTATCCGTTAAAAATTTTCTCATTAAATTATGACATGTGTGTCGAGGAAAATTTACAGGGAGAAAATGCCTCTTTAGAAAGAGGATTTAATGATGAAAGAATTTGGGACTATCGACTCTATGACCTCGATGGTGATGATGCCAGTGATTATTACCTATACAAACTGCATGGATCACTCGACTGGGTTCGTGATGACAAAGACCGATTAACCTTTGTTGATTTGGTACAGCGAAATGATCCTTTGAAAATGGAAATAATTTTTGGTACACAAAATAAATTGCAATCCTTCGATCCCTATTTCTTTTATTTTTATTCTTTTCGAGAAGCTTCATTTGAAGCAGAATTGATCGTAACGAGTGGTTACGGGTTTATGGATAAACACATTAATGATAATCTCATTAATTCATTTAAGGTTGATCCAAACAAAAAATTGCTCGCAAATATTTTTGACGTAGGTGGTTTGTCGAGTGATAAGTGCGGGCAATTTATCTCTGAAAAACTACAAATTGATCGATCTAGAATTGTAGTGCAAAATAAATTTGCAAAGGATTTTTTTACGAATGACCTGAACGTTGATTATTTTTCATCTTTATTTCCCGATACAAATACCGACACAACAGAGTTACCGGTGTGATCATTCCGCTAAAGTTCAATATCATAATCTCTTTCTGTAGTTAATTTTCGCAGTTGTGTTAATGAAAGTTCTTCCCTTTCCCGATTATATTCATCCCGCCCGGAAAAGAATCCGTGGAAATAATCGCTCTCAGGATTTAATGCAGGCTCAATTTCATTTAATAATTCCGCATCATATCCGGCAAGAATGTAGGCATGGTTAAACCCTTGCGTGAAATCCTGGGATTCCATTTCCTCGGGCACTTCATCAATCATTTGTTCTTCTTCCATATTTAAAAGGTTTGTTTTGCATGTTTTTCCAAATAGGCATTGATGGAATGCACATCATAAACGATGTGTTTCTTTTCCGGTTGCGAGAATTTAATCGCACCAGTGTCTCGCAGCTTTTGCAAGCTGGTCTTACTTTTAATTCGCAACTTCCGCATTGCTTCCGTTGCGCTGATCCACTGGTCTTCAGTAATGCCTTCCTTTTCTTTGATGTGCTCTACGACACGATCAAGGAGTTTGTAGAAGGCGGAATCTTCTAGACAAATGACTTGCATATGTTTCTTTTTTTGTTGTTAATTACTAACCCATTAATTCTAAAAACCATCAATTTCATAGATGGGCAAGGATTGCATGTCCGGCCTGACTTCGTGCCGGATGCTTTTATGGGAGGTATCCCATGCCCTCAGAACTGAGGTCTAATGACTCTGCACGTCTCCGCTGTAAATTGAATAACTCGTCATCAAATAGTTCATCACGGGCGTGTCCATCCATACGTTCGATTGTATGTTCCAACTCTTCCATGTCTTCACGTATTGCTGAAAGTTCTTCTAATGCTAATAGCTCTTCTTTATCGTGCCGACATTGAGCCAGTTGTTCTTCTTCTGGGAAATAAGAGTTTACCTCTATATCGAGCTTAGGTTGAACTTCAGGTATTTCTTTTATTGAGCTTCTGTTCTCAGGGAAGTTAAATTGTTCGACATCATATCCGAGCGTTGCAAATCGAAATTTCATATCGCTATCCCGATATTGCACACCAATCGCAATACCGTTGCGATAGTATGGCTGGTGGCCGGCATCGGTTAGAAGCGACAATACTTGCTCTTGAGTAATTGCTGTTGCTAGTGCTGATTCGATATCAGCTGAGAGTTCCGCCTTCTTTATTGCACGTGTTTCAACAAATTTTACGGTCTTATGCTGCATTGCTCGTTCTGCCTTTGCGCGACCATGAAACGGTAAACTTATCATTTGTGGAAAGTGTTCGCATTGAAACCGATCCATTTCAATTTTGAGTGCTGCAAACTCATCTTGTGAAAGCCGACTATTGTTCCCATCAATTGTCGTTGGAGACATAGCAATATGTAAATGATGATGGGTGTCACGATCCGTATGTAAAGAGCATACATATAAATTATCTGCACCACGTTGAGCAATGTAGTGCTGCAAGATTGCTTTCAATGTCGTATCCGTCAGATGCGCTGTATCGGTCGCTGCAAAGCTCAGGATAGTATGGTGCAATAGCGTACTGTCACGACGCCGATGTTTTCGGTATAGTTCATTTTGTTGGAACTCTGCAGCCATGCTGTTGATTGTATTGCTTCTAACATTATGTGTATAAATGAACGGAAGCGTAGACCGATGAACGTCGTGATTTGTTTCCCTGGTTAATTTCGATTCCTGAAACGCATATTTAAATAGGTAGCTTAATAGCACCTTGCTCGCATAAGGATTTGCACCGGTTCTGGTGAGGTTTTTAATAATCATGACGCATGCGCATTTACTAAATCAATGATGTCTTTTGCCGGTAACCAATTCTTCCTAAGAGCTATTCGTATTTGTTCTTCAAGAGAATGGGATTCTGCTAAATATGAATGAAGTGTGCAATCGAGTTGAGCAAGCACAGTTATCGCTCCATCAATATGCTTCGGCGCATTCTCATGCATAATAGACAACTGCTGATGTGTACGAATAATTGCAGCCCGTATGTGATTATAAAGTGGCGCAAGAGGTGCATACGTTCCGTTTTGGAGTTCGGTAATGCACAGTCGTTTTATATACTCCGTGGGAGTTAGTTCCAACTGCTGTGCCTGTAAGACTAATACCTGCACTTCCTTTTTAGTGAATGAGACTTTATACGTACGATGTGATTGTGCCCGCTGTTTGTTCCATGCTTGCTTATATCGTTTGCGATATTCTATTTTTGCCTCAGCGATAACTTCGGCATTTCCTGTTTCCAAGTAGGGTGCAAGAAATTGATAAAAAGCAGTATGTTTTTTTGCAATGGTGCTCATCGTTAACAAATTATCGGAAGATCGCCGGTGGGCAATTTTTGAATACGGGTAAAAGGTGGCAGCTTAGAACGTTGATTGAATTCAAAATGCTCATAATAAGGAACTAATGGTTCCATGATCGGCTTTTCGTTGCCCACAAGTGCAATAGCTTGATCAAGCTGCCGTATCTCGGATGCCTCGAAGACCGTCCGCCGGCTTGGTCTGTTGGCGTCTTCTGAAACACTATACTTTCCTATGATGTCATGGAGCTCACGTGCGGTACTAATACTTTGTCCAGGAAGAAATACGGTGCTGTAAGAATTGTCTCGAATGGCCCGCGCTTCTGCGGGTGACCAATTCATTTCAAGCATGGGTAATGATTGTATAAATGAAATACAACCGCCGCGATGTTTCCGAATTTGCGAATAGACAAGGCCGAGATCAAGCTTCATAGTCAGCAATTCATCCAACAAACAGAACATATAGTTTTCGTTGTCTTCAGGAATGCGTGATAATATTTCATTGAAAATAGTAGTAAAGAGCAACGCAGAAATTTGAGCGAGATATGAAACCTGGTTGAGCGGCGTGCCGAGATACACGATGGATTTAATTGTTCTGAATGTTGAAAAATCAATAGTGTTTTTTGAGGTGGTTCGCGCAACAGATGGATCTTTAAAAATTTGGGTCGCTGCTAAGGCCGTGGCCAGAATAGATTGTCGAGTGCGCTCAGGAGTACGGACGATCGCCTTATATGAATCAAGTAACTTTTTGTCTGCCTTAACAAAGAGCTTGTCAATGGTTGTGGGGGTACCTGCGAACACTTCAAGCATGCGATATAAATTATAGAAAGTTCTATGCTCCGGTTGCGCGTAAAAGCACAAATATTCTCCAAATGTTGAGAGCAAGCCTTCGCAGGCAGTTGACCAGTATGGATCATTTTTGGAAATGACAGAAGCGTTAGAAACGAGCACATGCATGACCCTCATTACATCAGATGGCGTTTTGCAAAGTTCCAAAGGATTGAAACCGTCTGAAAGCGGCGAATAGTCAATGTTATAAATTTCCATTCCTCGGTGGGCCAAATAGCCACTTGTGCGAGAATAACTTTCCGAGTTAATGTCGTTTAGAGCAATACTTACTGGGCCACGAGCTAAACTTTGGATGGTGCCATATAACACCGTTGAGCTCTTTCCTGAACCGCTACTACCCACAATCAAAGAATTCCGCGTAGATAGTTCAATAGAGATGGCCCTTTTCCCACCGAATAATGCAAACCCGCAGTTTCGGGTATTTAAAAAATCGCCCGCACTTGCAAACGCTTCTGCCTTCGGGTCAGGTGTTGCCGGTTTAGAAGACAGTGCAATGCAAATAACGACGATTATAATAAAAATCCATAGACTGTTCATTGATTACATTTTTATGTTGTTCAGTAAAAGAGTGCTGACACGTTCAAAGAAGATGCTTAAGAATTTGCAAAGCCAGCCAATCATAATTCCGAGCATTTTAAGTATGCCCTGTATGACAAGTAAGAGTTCATGAAAGAATACTCGGTATGTAGGGATACTCATAAGTTAAATTTATTTTCAGATTGAATAATAAGATGCGCTCCATGTGATTCAAGGAGGTTACGGTAGACTGTTACCATTTTTGAAAAACGCTTGTCTGCTGCTCGTGACAAGGGGCGGTATAAAACGAAAATCTTTATTCCGGTGAGTCGCTTCGGAAGCGGATATGCAGTCTGCATTTTTTTTATATCATCGACAGTGAGTCCTGAACCATACGCGGTGATATCGCCGTTTTCCATAAGGTCGGTATAGAGCAAAAGAATTTTATTGTCATACGATGATGAGGATAGTACAACCAATTCTCGCGCTATTGCGGCATAACATTCAGAATAGAGTCTGCGTTGTGCAGGTAACCTATTGGTAGAATCAATGCAACTCCGAATGACAGAATAAAACCTAAGGATAAGCCGATCGTGATATTGCGGGTCTTGTTCTGCATATTGGCGTGTTTGGGCTTCGGACGGTATTTCGTACTCAACCGCAGGAGTATGTATTTCATCTTCAATTGTCCGTAGGCGAAAACAAAATGCTGCTTCTTTATTCTCGGTACAATGAAATAAGCGAAGGATACTTGAACTTGGTTGGAGGGCCATCGAATCCGTGCGGTCAAGTAAAACCGTAACAACAGTTGATAGTTGCTTTGGTTTAGTGGTGCAGGCACATAAAAATAAAGAACCGACAACTAATAATGCTTTCATGCCTGGGTGTTTTGAGATGAGTAATTATTAAGTTCATCATCAAATTGCAATGCGTCATCAGTATTGAAAAATTCCGGAATTGTTCCGGCATGCGCATTTAAATAGCTCTTTTTATATTCAACAATACCGCTTTGGGCGATTGACTTGCACCGACTGATGGCATCGATGCATGCATAGTAGCGGGCTCTCGCTTCTTGTGATTGGCGCATCGCATCCGATTCAATTCGATTCATCTCTGCTTGCGTATCCGCTATTGCTTTTTGATTCTTCTGTGCTTCACAACATTTGGCTTCATATGCTTCGTCCTGTTGACGTTCTTTTTTGCTTCGATGAAATAGAGTGCTCACAAACAAAATGGTACAGAATAATATTTCGCTGATGGCCGCAATTGCCCACCCGGATACACTGGCAGTGGTGTGTGGAGAAACTTCATCGGTGATAGAAAGATTTATCTGAGAATTTTGTGCAGTAGAGCGGAGTATGCCGATCATTGCAAACAACACCATTGATCCACCAATGATGAGTACAAGCCGACGGATGAATTGCATCTTGGTTTGTGCTGCTCGAAGCCAGGCTCCAAAGTTGTGTCCCGCAAAAATGCAAATACTAAGGGTTGCTGCGCCAACTAGCGCTATGGGTTGGGGATATAGTAACTTAAAGCTTGTAAAAGCTAGAAGGCCATCGGCTGTTGCCATTGCAATGGCCGCAATAACCACGAGCTTTGCATTACGGCGCTTATGCGCATCTCCAAACAATGCATTGCATTCATTTTCGAGCTTTAGCTGCTTTTGTTGCAGGTCATTAATATCTCGTTGCAACTGCGAAATTTTATCTTTCGCTTTTATCCGTATTTCATTCACATCGGATAACTTGGAAACTGGTTGCAGCTTCGCTTTGATTTCATGGATGGCATCTTGCATAGTGCTCTTGATCGAATCAATACAATTTATTTTGTACTCAATGAGTAGTAATAATTGCAATCGTAATCCGTCTTGCTTTCCTTGTAGCTTGGAGGAATTAATGATCCTTTCTTGCAGCGTTGTCAGATAACTTTCAAGGTCATCGTTAACAACTGCGGTTGTAGATAATTGCATCTGTTTCATGGTGGTTGATTTAATTGTTAATGATCATCATGGAATTGAACGAACGTGCCTTTGATTCCGTCATTAGTGTCAAGCTTATACAGGCATGCACCAAAGCATAACACTATTTCTACTGTTACCTCTAGGCATGGAAAAGAGGAATGGGGATGGTTCAAACAAATCCATAAACCCTCATGATGAGAGAAATCATGAGTATACCCGGCAGCGCGCGCCGCTTGTAATTCGCTTGGTAATATAATTGAGTGCATAACACGCGTGTTTGAGGTGACAATAAATAAAGCAGCTCCGGATGCTATTCTTCAGGTGTTGCAAGGTTTTCTTTAAGTGATGTGTTGAGATTTAAATATCGGCCTGCACAAACTCTCGCATGATTTACAGGATCGTTGTTACTAGAAGGGAAAGTGGAAGTAGTCAATTTTTCAGGGATATCACTTTCTTTTAAAGACGTTCTAGGTTCCTCAAAACTTTGGAAAATTTCAATAAATGTTGATTGATCATAAAGTCGGGTAGAGTTCAAAAGAATGGCGGCTTTTTTAGCGTCAGATAAGAATGCCCAGGGGCAGTTCTGTAATGAAGTTGGACTGTTCATAACCTAGATTTTAAAAGTTATGAACGAGAAGAGCGGTATTGACAAATATGTCAAAAAAGAATAATGTATATTTAAGCTTCCATATCGCTGCTAACTTTATGGAAGTACACATTTCATTGAGCGCTCTTTTCGCTCTTTTAATGGAATCCGGCCCCTCTAGGGTCGGCTTTTTGTTTACTGAATTTTTGACTATTTTGATCTCCTAGCCATTATTAACCTGCAAGTTGACCAGTAAATAAGGTGTCAACCAACTAATGACTTGTCCTGACTGTTTTTGCCTAATTCGGCCCTTATGAGAGAGAAACTTGCTATACCAAAAAATGTGGTGAAATTTCTAGAAAGCAAATGGATGGAAAGTTGCCGGGGAGGCACTTACGACATTTTTCATCAGCAATTAGGTCATTTTGTAGAAACCGAATTGAAGTCTCTTAGCCAATCTAATGTTTCCCAGCATTATTCAAATAAGGCCTCATTACCCAGTGTCGCTAACTTAGAACGTATTTGCGGACACAGATATCCAAATCACATATCGCGGGGTAATAATTTTTTGCTACCCGATTTATTATCACTATTTGCTTGGGGCCATACGTATGAAGAGACATTAAATTATGTAAACCGACTAGCGATTCATCAACCGAATGAAACTGTACAGAATTCAGAAAAAGGATATGAAACAACTAAGCAAAATCAAATTGTAAAAAAATTTAAAATTCTAGATGAATCTTATTGGTCTTCTCTGAAAAAAAAGTGTGCTTTAATGCCGAATCTGATTGAGCGGTACTATACTCATCTTGATATGAACCAGATTTTACCCGCAATTGCAGCAGGCAAGATTGTAGGGCCAAATGATAGCTTTGACGTTCTTAATGAAGCTAATTCTGTTGATATTAAAACACTCAGCCAGATAATTAACAGTGCCTCAAATGATACATTTTCGTTAATCAAAATTCTCGCAGAGGGAGGTACTGGCAAATCAACCTTTTTATATTATATAGGATTTTCGCAACAAAAAAATTTTCATGTACTTTCTTTTGACATAACTAACCTTCCAGATACCCAAACGCTTATTCAGCATTGCGACACTTTATATTCACAAATCCAGAAGCCCTTTATCTTTTTAATTGATGATGTAGCGGCTGTTGAAAAAAGCATAGAAATCACAAACTTCTTAAATGAAATAAAAGAACCCTTAAGTGAAATCACATCAAGCATAACGATTGTTGCGGAACGGATTAACAGGTATAAGAATAGGTTCGGTTATAATGAAATAGACAAATTGTTCAGCGGCTGCATTCAAACGATCCAATATACTTCACCAGATTTTGAAAAAGTGTTCATAAACATATATGAAGAATTACAAAAAAATAATTTAGGCCTAGAAGATTTAAAGATTAAAGATGCATGCAAAGGCTTATTTCTGAATGCAGATATTACAAAGTTATCTGAGAAAACTTGGTCCCTTCTGAATTTTTTAAACTCAAATAATTTAATTAACTATAAGTTCGATTGGGATGATTGGAATGAATTTATAGGTGATAATTCAAGATTTAAATGTCTTGAAAACTTATTTGTTGTAGTTGCATGCTTCTACCAGTTTGGCATTAAAGTTAATTTAGATTTTCAATCAAGCTTATTACCTGATGCTAATCGACTAATCATTCTTCAAGCTATACACCAACTTGGAATCTTAGACAGCCCGATCCAATATTCAGAAGATGAGGATTTTCTACAGCTAAAACACGAATATATAGCAACATGGTATTTGAATAAGCCAGAACATACTTCACTAGTAAGAAATTTTTTCAAAAAATTCCTACAAGAAGTTTCTAATCCCATTGCGGCAAAACTCCTCCGGAAAATAAGAAAAACCAGTTCCACTGTTGAGTTTACTCAGAGTTGTCTAGGTCAGGAATTCACACTTGCTAAATACATTACCATCATTGATCAGTACTTAGTTAACGAAGGTATTATTAATGAAGAGTCAAGTAAAATGCTAAATGAAAAAGGTATGGCTCTGGTAAAACTTAGTCAAGAAGCCGAGGCAATAGATACCTTTTTATTGGCGATTAAAAAAGATCCCCGAAATAACAATCACAGCAGAGATCAGCTCGCGAGACTATACCTTAAATCAGGCAAATATCAACTCGCTTTAGATCAATACATAATAATTGTTTATAACGATGGGTTTTATGCACTTCGTGAAATAAGAAAAATTATAAAGCTCGGTATTGATTTAAATATTAAATTATCCTACCCCAAACATATCCTAACTTATTCTCAAAAAATCATTGAAAACTCTATCACACATGGTGAAGCGGAAATTTTGAAAGCGTATAGAAACTTCATGGCAGATGGCGATATTGAGTCCTCATTCGATTTACTTAAGAAAGCGAATGCAGCAAGTGGAAAAGTGGCAAGCAGGTATAATCATCTTGCTAATTCAATTCGACTTGTACAAGATAAACTTGCTGTAAAACAATACTGTTTTGAGAATGCCATAAGCATGTTTACCCAAGTAAATGGAGGAATAAAGAATGTCAAATACGTTACAGATTATGCTGTCTTTCTTTATAAGTTACGTGAGTTTTCAAAAAGTAATCAGCTAATAAGGAATTTGATACTTACAAATAAGTATGACGAGAAAATAGCTTCACAGATTAGAAATAATTTTGATCGTAGAATTAAGAATATTAATATGCTATTTTTTAAAGACTTTCCTCATGGCGGTTCTTTCAATGATCAACGCAAGTTTCTTCGACAGCAGTGTCTTGAAGCAAGTATGTTAGTAAATAATCAAAGTCATCACAAAGGCATTATTTATCGTCACTTAATCTATCAAACAGTTCGACATCATTCTGAAGACAAACATCCTGATATTTACTTCAATGCTCTACTGGGAATAGCCAAATGTTATATTTTGCATGCTAAGGATAATTGGAATAATTTTTCTGAACGCGACAATAGGATTATTGGAGAAAATATATATGACTTGATCTTAAGAAAAAGAGGAAGCCTAACACAAAAAGAGGGGACGGAAATGATTAAAAATTTGCTTGAACAACGAGAAAACAAAAAGTCAAAAAAAGCACTTGATATTTTAAATGAGCTTTTAAAAAAATCAGAATTTCAGACGCCCATATATTTTCGTTACAGAGGCAATGCTTATAAAGATCTTGGATATCTTGAGAACGCATTAAGTAATTATCAACACTCCTTATCCCTATGCTTATCCGGCGACAGCAGCCATAATTTAAATAGATTATATGTACTTTCAAATTTATGTAACCTCATTTGTGAATGGTTAGAATTTAAACCTAATAACACAAAAGTCAAATTAAAAGATGCAGAGTATTATTGCTCGCTAATTGAACGCTTAAACGAATCCTATAGATTTTTACCTGAGATAAAAGAAAAAATTTCTCAACTAAGAAATATGTTGAATCATGATTCATGATATGATAATTAAACAACAATACTTATTAAATCACTTGCGCTTATACTCAACTTGCCACACCCCATCTTGCTGCCCGACAAATAAATCCATTGTTTCAATTTTTACCGCAATAGCGATATAGGGCTTACTTTTTATTTCAGGTTCAAAATAATTGAGCATAAAAAATAGATTGTTTGTCCTATTGTCAAAGATGAAATTTTGTATGCTTGCAACATACTTTTTCTCTCCAAACTCTTGTGTTATAAAGTATTTAGAATCCTCAATTATAACTTCTTCTTCATGTGCAACATGAGAACTCTTCATTTTTTTATTCCACCGCCCATTTAGTAATCGTGCATCATATAAATCGGTAACAAATTTGGATTGCTCGGTAATTTTATTTCGATATTCTTGTAGCTCGTTCTGTGTTTGCAACAGCATGGTATTTGTTTGCTCCATTACGTTTTCAAATTTTTTTTCCTCCGCGATTATTTTCGCAAGCATTTCTATATTAGTCTTATAACTGTCTCGCAATGTTAAATACCGCTCTATGTCTACCACGCTTCCTTTGGCTATATCCAAACTCCATTTGTTACCCCACCGAAATGCCCATGCATTTAACGCATGAATACTATTGCGCAAAATTGGGATTATTAGCGTATAACAGACGGCACTAGCTAGGGTAACCATATGGCGTGTAAAGGATTTAATCTGCTTTCTATAAATGCAAATATCGAAGAGTAATGTTCGTTCCTTATCTGACTACGATCATACCAAACCAATGCTACAACAACCGGCCAATTAAATATGAGCCAGGAGATAAAAAAAGAGTAAATAAAGGGGTTATTGAACCTTTCTTTAATTGCAGATAGAAAATCCTTTGCGTGTTGTTGCATGGGCAAAAGATACAAAATCATTTTTAGGGGTTGCTATTTTGAAATAGCGTAATAATACCCTTGTATAAGTGAATAATTTATCTTTTATTGGCACTTCATATCCCAACAACTCCTCTCAAATGATCTATGAAAAAATTGGCCGATTTATTTTGACAAACTAAGGAGATGCGTGTATCAAAAAACACCTTAGTATTTCATAGTGCAAACAAATGAGATAAGAAAGGGTTATAAAAATGCACTTAATAGCTTGCATCAACTGCCCTACACTTTAGAACAATATCACTTTGTTTGATTCGAGATCGTTTTACTCACTTTGCGAAACTGTGAACCAGATTTTCTTTTCAGAAGTTCAGCCTTTTTTTCTTGCTGGTCTTTATAAGCAGTGGCTAAGACGGTATCCCAGTCAATTGGTTCACGTTCCATCGGCACTACGCGGGGTGCATTACACGCAATATTATATGCAGCATTTCTATCAGCCGGAATAAAATAGAGAATATTAGTGACGACATCGTTTCGTTTTAGCTGGCGGGTTTTCTCTTTAATACATGGGCAGTTAGAGATTCCACATTCACGCGGTTTCTTTATTTCCAAAAACTCTTGTTTTTTTCTTTCACCACGAGCCTTACATACAAAGCAATGTCTGCTCGTGTTACGGGGATCAATAAACAAGACCTGGATGCCGTAATTTTCTGCTTGTTCTTTTATAAAGCGAATCAGTTGTGCATAGCTCCAGTTTCGAAACATAAGCAACATTCGATCATAGTAGCTGTCGTATGTTTTGATGATTTGCAGTTCGGTTAAGTTGTCATTTAATAACTTTCGGCCAGCGATCCAAAGCTTTTTGCGTTCGGTAAAGTCGAGGTCTTCTAAATGGATTGTTCCCGCTCCTTTTTTAACTGCGATTTCTATAAGGGTCTTTGCAAGGTCTCGATTGATTTGCTTTATTAAATCTCGCTCTTTCTTTCTCAGATTATGCAAGGGCTGTAGTCTTCCGAGTTGTCCTTTACCTGATGCTCCTTCGGATTTAAGGTCTGCTTGGAGATTATTGATTCGATTATAAAATTGTGCGCGAAGCTTTGGAATTTTGTGCTTGCTGCCGATTTCTCCTGATTCATTGCCATTGCTCAATGCCCATACGATCGGAACTTTGATCCCAAGATCGACACCTAAGATCAAATCAGGATTGAGTATTTTTTCACTAACTTCTTTTGTGGGTTGATCGAGTTTGAATACCTGGTTGAGAAATATCTTGTTTTTTCGGCGATCCATTTGAATGAATGAATCACCAAGTTTCTTAAATCCATCTTGTTGCCCGATGATATGCGTCCGCAAGATGGTTTCGTTTTCGCTTTTATCGCGACCGAACTCAATTGCAAAAGTGAGTTCTTTGTCGAGTGCCCATTTAAAGCGAATCTGCTCTTTTCCCGTATCGGTTTTGTGAATGTAAAACGGATGAAAGTTTGAATCATATCCGAAATAGATCGGCATGCCCTTGCTGTATTGCCGAAGCTGCCTCGTGCTTTCCCGCACTCTCGGCCAGTCTGATAGAAACTGTTGCGATACTTCAAAAAAAGTATTAAAGGCAACGATTGTCGGTATTTGCGGAAACCGTGTTTGCAATGTTTGTAAATAAGAAGAGCGCCGACATTCCGCGGCAAATATTTTCTTCAAGACATACCGACGATAATAACGCTTGATTTCAGTAAGGCGTGATATTTTTTCTTGCCAGAGGATTCGTTCTTCGCCACTCCTAGTAGAAGCGACGGTATTATACCATTCTTGAAGCTTCTTCTCCATGCGTTTTACTCGCTCCATTCCTTGCAGGTAGGGAATGGAGTTTGGATCAGTATTTTGATACGTTTCGAAACAATGAGCAACGGTGAGATTAGCAAAAAAATAAAGGTTCCGAAAAAGATATTCGAGAGTATCTAACGTCGCTTTCTTGATAGAAGTGTCCGAGTCAATCGGTTTGATTTCCATTATCCGGTTACGGACAAAATCATTTGGAACCATACAGTTTATATAATGCGTTTTAAAGAATTTCTTAAACAATGCTCATACTAATGAAGCATAAGAAGTTCTCA
Source organism: Bacteroidota bacterium (assembly GCA_028288625.1). Classification (GTDB taxonomy): domain Bacteria; phylum Bacteroidota; class Bacteroidia; order Chitinophagales; family JADIYW01; genus JADJSS01. The sequence continues at coordinate 16,429 of JAQBNI010000048.1, forward strand.
AGGGTTTCGACGTTTTGATGACGCAAGTTCGTGCATATTGTCTTGTGTCCTCCTTTCCAAAATCTCCAATTTCACCTCATGTAAACGATCCCTACATGAGTGTCGTTGTATCTTCCTTTCAAATTCGGTTACCTGCGACTATAATGCATCACAACCACGTAGAATGTTGTGTCTTCCTTTCAAATCCTGTCATTTACAACCTTTCACAAACTAGGACAGCTGCTTGAGTGTTGTGTCCTCCTTTCAAATTGAGGTCATTTCCAACCAATTTCATTCATATAAACCATTTCAAATGGTTGTGTCTTCCTTTCAAATTCCGGTCATTTACAACCTCCGGTAAATTAGTTCCGCAGCCGGAGATGTTGTGTCCTCCTTTCAAATTCTGGTCATTTCCAACTTCGCCACCTTAACCCATAACTCCAAATGGATTGTGTCCTCCCTTCAAATTCTGGTCATTTCCAACCAACAAACATGCATTTGCCATTGATCTCACGTTGTGTCCTCCTTTCAAATTCTCGTCATTTCCAACATACTATTTAAGTGAAAATCCGTCATAACAGTTGTGTCCTCCTTTCAAATTCAAGACATTTCGAACACGCGCAAATCAAAGGCCGATGTAACATTTGTTGTGTCCTCCTTTCAAATTCCCGTCATTTACAACACGTAGCTTATAATGTTTTAAAAGTAGCTATACCGCCAGCGTAATTAATAGAAAAGTGACATAATTTTTTTAGCCGGACGTTTATTTAAAATAAAAAGGAAGTTATTTACTTACATACTGTAGTAAATCTTAGGGGACAGTTCACTCATTGCAAGCAATAGTGTTTTACAACTCCCCTTGGTGCGTTGCTTCATGCAGCAGGTATTTATTTTGCCGGTCATTGTTTCAAAGAACTCGATATTAAATTTAAACTATTCTTATACAATTTCATTACTGTTATCATAATTCTTTTATCATCGTAGAAATATTTAAAGGTTTTAATAGGCAAAAGTCATATATGAGAAAAGAGAAGAAAAGTTATTTAGATATTAGTATTGATGATTCATAATCTTTTGTATAGAAAAATTATTTAAAAAAACAAGAGTATTTATACGTGATCTTTTATGTCAAAACTTGCTAAAAATAAGTTTTGAGTGAATAAGTCAAGATTGCGTAGTTCTACTATTGCTTTTGTCATTTTTTATTCTTTCTTTTGAAACTAGTTAACTATCTGAGTATTGAATTTGACTATTTCCCCCACTATTTTAATTCGATTTCTCCATTTCTTCCTACACTAGAAAACTGTATCGATCCTGTCGACGGATGGATATAAATTATTTTATAAATAAAAAAATTCAAATGAAACAAACACGATTACTATATCGAAGGTACCCTTATGTGGTATATGCTTCGATTTTCATCTGTGCTTCAATTATGATTGCTTTTGGTTGTAAAAAATACAATGATCAATCAGAAACAACAAAGAGCACCACCGTAAGTTTTGCCAAAGAATGGTTTTATGGAGTTTTCAACCAAAGCGCTCTTTTCCAAAGTTATAATGCGAAATTGAATGGTGCCAAATTGCCCGACTGGAAACATGGCATCTACAAAAAAACGGGGGATATAGAAATTATGGAATACCCCCTTGTTAAAGCAAGAACTAAGGTGTTCTTACCGCAATCAAATTCCAAGCGAGATAATTTGAAAATTGCAGAAGGTACACTGACTCGGATTGTTTTTTTTAAAAGGCCAAACGGCGAGATTATAGTAAGAGAACTTGATTACGTACCAGACCTGGCATACCTTGAAAAGAAGGGATTTGACATAAGTGATGTTTCCATTGGAAATATTGACAAGGGTTACTCAGGTAAATTGATAGTTCGTAAGTGGGACGGAACCGAACTTTCCCGCAGAATTATCTTGAACGGTAAGATTATTAAATCAGGACGCCTGTCTAAAACAAATCCTCAGAGCAACGGTGGTGCGAGACTTGCGGGCGACAATTGTGTAACTTTTCTTGTAACTATCTTTCAAACGTTTTGTGATGAACGATGGAATGGTGATGAACTGGTTAGAGAAACGTGTTATACGGAGATTATAGATAGTTGGTACGAAGAATATTGTGTTGAAAGCAATGATTGTTCATCTGGAATGACGATCGAATGCATATGTCAGCTATATGGCATTTGTGATGGAAATGAAACCCCTGTGCCGCCATGCGAAACTGCTTGCGCTGATGTGGAGGAAGCTTTACAAACGGCTAGTGCTGGGGAAGAACTTGATTACCGTGTAGGTGTTAACGGAGGGGCGGAGAATGGGAATGGCGAGACGTACAGAACCGTCACACCTTACTGGACATTCTTTCGTCAGCCAAATATGTTGTCCCACACGTGGGATTTTACCGCGAGTTATGAGGGGAAACATTATCTTACCAACGGTGTGTGGTGTTTTCGAGATGGAAGTTTGGCTTATACAGGAACGACACAAGGTGGAGCACAGCCAGCATGCATTACTCAAACTTGTAGTGTTATGGAGCACCCGACAATGTTTGTTGATGCTCAACATTACCGGGCGCGTCTAAAATTTAAGCTGCAGTTTTCTTCTGCTTGTTTAGGCGGACAGCAACTTTCTCCTGTAGAACACAGCATGACATCAACTTTTTTAACTACTGAAGGCATTCAATAACTACAAACCAGGGCATAGTTTTGCTATGCCTTGGTTCTTTTTATTTAATGATTAAACTTATGAAGTCACTTATTGCGATTTGTTTAATTCTAAGTTGTGGGCATGCCTTTCGAAATAATTCTACCGAACAACTTCAAGGCTTTGCTTACGTTATTAGCTACGCTGAGTATACGCTATCTGGAAAGATGAAATTCTTTAATTCAGATACCACAAAGTTATACTCCTATAAAAATATAGTAATGTACCGGATTCCATATCGATTCGATTCGCTTCTAAATAATAGGCCGTTGCTAAAGGAAACACGCTATCATTACTTTGTTTATGCTAAGGATAGCAGTTGCGGGTATAACTATGATCCGATGAGACCAGAACTTGATAATAAGCGCTATTCAGTTGATTCAATTGACGCTGCAACATTTGTTACTACGGCAGATGAACTCTTTAAGCAAAATGATTTATTACTCCAATCGACACATAAAGAAGTATCAGCGATTCATGAGATATATTTGGCAAAATCCAAAGTAAATGCAACAAGTCCCCAGTCTACTGTGGAATACTTTTATGCTAAAAGATCGAATGACCCATTTTTTTCTTTATCGAAACAATTAGATAGTATAAAGGAAATGAAACTTTACAAAGTATATACACATACGGATTCTTTTTTGAACCAAACAAATAACACAATGATAGGAGCTATTGATTACACCTTAGAATTGCAGTCTATTTCAGTTGATGACCAAAGAGATATCCTTTCCTACTTGCATAGATACTTAGATCAAGTAATAAAGAAGTAAGAATAAATACAATTGATATCAGGTAATACATTGTAATTAAATACTATTTTAAGAGACTCCTAATTATATCTTTTATATATGAAAAATGAGATTCAAAAAAATGATTTGAAAACCCGGCGAACAAGAAAAGCTAACGTTGAATTGTAAGATGACTTTCTCATGCGTGTAACTATTTTCAATAGGCAAGAAGCTATCCAATCCTTTTTTATTTGTTTACTTTTTATATGTGCGCCTTCTATTATCCATCTAAATATTTTCTCGCATTATTACCAGCGCGTTCTTGAATGTGTGCTTTTCTTTACATGCTGCTCTTTTTTTTTATTTAGAGTCATAAACTATAAAGAGAAGATACTAATTGGCTACTTTGAATTTATAATTGTTGGGTATGTATTATTTGTAGTGCTTAGAGCGATTCTATTTAAACGAGGTGATCTTGAATCGTTGCTTCATTGTATTTTTTATGTGACTTCTTATTTTATACTAAAGCTCCATTTCAATAAGACGAAAGAATATATCGCACCGTTCTTGATTGTTATGATTTCCGGGACAGTCCTTTTTTATCTCATTGACTTTTTAATCTTTACTGAAGGCTCACTACTAGAACGCATGAGGGCATTGTATAGTCCAAACAAGAGCATCTTTGGTATTTTAGTGGCTTCACAACTAATGCTTATTGGGCCGGTGATTGTACCCCGGATAATATCATTTTCAGCTCGGAGGAAAGTATATCTAGCTCTGATAATTTTATTTGTCGGGGGGCTGATACTTTTGCTTTTAAGCGATAGCAGATCAGGGTGGCTCGGGTTTATTACTAGTATTTTTATTCTTATTTTTCTAGAGCAAAAGAAATCAAGGTATAAAAACTATTTTGTAGGAACCTTGTTTCTGTTTCTTAGTGCTTTCACCTATTTCCTTTTTTTCTATAAGTACGATTCTTCAAGTGGTAGACTATTGGTGTATAAAATTGGCCTACTAATTTTTAAGGATCATTGGTTGAATGGCGTAGGCTTTGGGCAGTTCAAGGAATACTATAACAATTATCAAGCTGCATATTTTGCCCATCACAGTATTGATAGTAAAGAAGCATTATTAGCAGATAACACTTTTTATGCATTTAATGACTATTGGCAGTTGCTCATTGAACAGGGTGTAATCGGCTTAGGACTCATTGGCAGTGCATGCTTTTTATTTGCTCGTCAAACCCTTACAAAGAAAGTAATCGCCAGTACCCCTCTCGTCTGTGGGGCACTGGCGTCATTACTAGTCGTTGGGGTTGCTGCATTGTTTTCATACCCCTTACAGACAGATGCAATTATAATGCAGAGCATTGTTTGCATAGCTATCCTTGAAGCGTACACAGAAAAAGGAAAATATTGGTTCCCGCTGGAATTGCGATTAGCTCAAATGTGTTTAATTGCTTTGTCCTTGCTATTTCTGGTATTCAGTGTAATGGTATTTCAATATCGAATTCAAAGTGGACAAGCGCTCGCGTTATCCAGAAGCGGATTTAAAAAGAAATCGCTACTTATATATGAAAAACTGTCACGCTCAGGAATGTATGATCGTGAGACTTCATACGCATTTGCACAAGAACTCTATGCTGCTAATAATTTACAGAAAGCACAATACCAGTTGGATCTTTTAAAAGTATCATATCCAACAAACGATGTATACAAGTTAGCGGGAATTGTTGCTCAGGATTTGAAACATAACACGGTGGCTGAAAACGCCCTTACGACAGCAATTTATATTGCTCCGAATAGAGTAGCAACACGATATCAGTTGTTAGAATTTTATTTAGCTATCGGTGATACTGCAAAAGCTGTACGATGGGCATATTCAATTAGAAATATGAAAATTAAAGTACCTTCTACTACAGCCAATTTTTATAAGAATAAAGCCAAAGAATTTCTTGAAGGTTTATGATAGCAGCAACAACCCATACTATTGCAGGAAGATCGAGAAATCCGATTAGAAACCGTTGGGCAAAAATTATCGCTTCTGTTGTTTTGATTACGGTAGTAATATTTATTCCATTTGGCCGGCGAGCTTTTCCCATCAGAAATTCATACCATATTGATTCATTAAGTTTTTGGTATTACCCGTGGGGCATTTCAGAGGTTCATAAAGGGATTGACATCTTTACTGACTCTGCGGCCTCGGTATATTCACCGGTGAGCGGAATTGTTTGGGAGCAAGGATATGGCACGCTGGGAGGGAATTATATTTATATATTGGGCCCAGGTCTGCGAACGTATTATTTTGCTCACCTCAGCGCTGTCTATGCGCACCGGTATCAATGGGTAAGCAAAAATCAAATAATCGGTGCTGTGGGAAATACTGGAAATGCGATAGGCAAGCCATTCCATCTCCATTACTCAATTCATAGTCCATTGCCTTTACTGGGTCACTATAATGAGAGAGAATATAAAGCCACTGAGAAACTATTTTACCTTGATCCCCTAAGTGATAATACTCCCTAATTATTAAGTATTGCAGAAATAATTTTCTCTAATAGCATTAATAGTACTGCTGTAATAGCGTCTTTTTTTCTTTTTTGATCTTCGTTTGAGCGCATAATCTGCCATTTAGTTATGCCTCTCTATCTAGTAAGCGGTGCCCGCTTCAAATGTATTTTGAGAATTTCAATCCAAAAAGGACAAGTCGTTACATGTGATTGCTGGTAAATAAATTTTAAGTTCGTTCCGTTTCGATCTTGGATGAATAGAGTTGATTTAGCTAGGGTTGAATAAAAAAAGGGCTTATAGAAGCCCTTCATCTGCGAATGAGAAATAACCTGCGGAGGTAATGATAAGATGGTCATATACCATCATATCTAAGAAAGAAGCAGCTTCCTTTATCTTTCGTGTAAGCTGTATATCAGCGGTACTTGGCATGACACTGCCCGAAGGATGATTGTGTGAAAGTATCAATGACACCGCCGTTGCTTTCAGTGCAGCAATCAGAATAAGTCGTATATCAGCAACAGTGCCGGTTATACCTCCCGTTGAGACCAGGTACACTCCTAACACGCGATTACTGCGATTCAATAGCAACACGTTAAACTGCTCTATAAAGTCCATAGCATCGCTATTCCAAAGATTGAGCAGGATTTCATAGGCTTCATATGAAGACGTGATTACAGGGCGCTGTGAGGGCTTTATAGCGGTTTTATAGATAAGCTGCACCTCCGATACCTCGCGAAGGTTAATCTTGTTTGTTTGTTGTTCCATACTGAATGAATTTAAATTTTCAATGAGCAATCTGGATTCAGTGTATGGGTATTAGAGAGCGAAAAATAGTTGGGGAAAATCACTAGCTGTTATTATTATTTGAGAAATAAAAAACGCCCTATTGGGCGTTTTCCGTTTTGCTTAATTCTGCCGCGATGGTCGCTTCAAAGAGCTTTATGTAATGAGCATTCTTGCTTTTTGATTCTCGTTTATGTCGCATAAATAACTCCGGATATTTATTACCGACATATTCACTTAATGATTTTTTATTGCCTTTCATATCTGGCAGGCAATAGCCTTTCAGATCATCAACGGTGTACATGCAGAACGGACGTTCCATACGAGTAAGTTCCTGCTGCAGTCCTTTGATCACCTGCAATAATGTTTGTGTGCAATAAGAGGGTGCCGGAGTTTTGATACCAATATGCGCGATGTTGTACCGTGAGAGCAATGTTTTCAAGGAACTAACAATAAGAACCAATTTGGTTTTAGACCATCGCTCCTTAAAGGTGAGCACCTTATATTCCAATAATGTGCCTGCACACAACACTGCAAAGCCGATGATTCTTGTGCCGACACTGAGGCCAATATTACATGTTTTGGATTCGGTCATGATTGTTCACTAAACTGACGAATAATGCAGCGCGGTTACGAATGTTAGGCAGGCTCAGTGCGCGGGCCAACTTCTTGCGCAATAATTCAGCAGGGTATCGATTTGCAAAGACTAAGAATTGACCATACGAATCATGATCATTGAGTGCTTTTGCAAGTTCGAGAGCTAGTAATTCTTTTTCATTGTAATGGGTCATAGTAATAATTAGTTAATAATATCGAACGAACGATAAATTATTTCTAAACGAACGAACGATGTCGGCGTATAACTAAACTAAGCATATCAACTATGGCTTCGTCTCAGCTGAAAGCGTTTCTTTCTTTTGTATGATGTGAGGTTTATATTCTTGCAAGAGATCAATATAGAAGTCATTAATGAATGCACTATAGATAACACTTAGTTTAAGCAGGTTGATAATACTTGGCAGCGCTAATCCCTTTTCCCATTGCCCAATGCGGGCTGCATTTTTAAAGCCCAACATAAAAGCAATTTGTTTTTGCGTATAGCCTTGAATATCTCGATGCTTTTTTAACCGATTTGGAAAACGAATAGTTTCCATGCAGTAACGATATCAAAAGTGATATCAGGAAAACATAAAGGCAAAAACACTATTTGGGGATAAAGAGAATAATGTTTAGTGATTGATTAAAGGACTGTTGTTCGTAATAAACTTTAAAACCTAATTGCATGGCTAGGTGCATGGCAATTATTTTTTTGCAGAAATGCGAAATAAAGGGAGGTATTGGGGGAAATTTTTATTGGAATTGTGGAGCGATTTACAGTGTTTTCTAACACTCATAACGGAGTTGTATTTTATTACTGTAACTCTATGTCAATGAGGCTGTTACATGCCGGCTAAATCACCTGCTATTTTTTACAAAATAACAACCAAATTTTGCTACGAACCATGTGCATATTCCATTAGCGGTAGTTCCGCATTGGATTGGGCATTTTTGCACACCATTTTTCCCCAGCTTGTGCATATTTAGACTATTGCTTTTCGACTTTATAAAAATATTTTCGTCAACCCGGTGAATGTGTTAGGGAAATAATTAAATCAGTAATTACTTTCTGATAAGTTCTTTAAACTCGTTGCTCAATAGTGAGCAATGGTCGATGTCGGACGGCAGACTAAAACTCAAATGTTATGGCATTCAAATGTCCAAAATGTAAGAGGCCCTGTCAGGTAATTTTCCGCAAGTGGGCAATTCACCACATAACTGGTGAAAAAATTTTGCCAGAACCCGGTAAAAAGGCCCTGGCAATTCCGATCTGTTCCTTTTGTGTCTAGCTCGAGGACAGACTCCCAAGTTTTCACTTAGGGGGAAATTTAAAGTCGCCTTAAACAAGCGACTTTTTTATTTCACTATATATTGATTTACGTTCGATCGAAATTGATCGTGAATTGGATAAGCTGCATCTGTTTACTCGTTTAATGGTGGTGGTTCCAAAATTACTGCCATAATTGCTCTAGTCTCGATGCAACAATGTGCGATAATTTTGTTTTCGGGGTAAATATATGAGGCCTGCGGGATATTTTTCATAGTCACCCGGTAAAATTTTCGTGTTATTCCACAATGTGAATAAATGGTTCGATTGGCTGCTCTTCCTCAATAGTAATCCACTAAACATACATGGAATATTAATATGACTTGTCGGATAAGCTTTTCGGCCTGCCGGCCATGTGAATAACCTAGGCCTCGATACAGAAATTGAGAACAGGAAGTACCAAAATGCAAATTATTTGCATTCTAACTACGGCTTTTGATTACAAGTTCGAGTTGTTTAACGGATGCTTCGTTATTTGCGCTCGTAGATGTTCAACGCTTGCGGATAGATAAACCGTTGTTGTTTTAATATCTGCGTGGCCCATCATCTTTGAAAGGCTATAAATATCACATCCTCCTTCAAGCATGAGTGTTGCAAATGTGTGCCGCAATTGATGCAATGTAAAGTAGAAGCCACAAGCTTTTCGAACTTTCGCGACAACGAGTCCAAGTGCTTCACCACACACACCACCGTTTCTTTTTTGCGAAGTAAAAAACTCAGGGCAACTTTTTTGATGTTTATTACGGTATTCCAAATAGCGTTTTAAGGTGTGAACTAATGTAGTGCTCATTGGAATATTGCGGTCTTTATTTCCTTTCCCTTGCCGGACTAAGATGACATGATTTTGCAGATCAACATCGATTAAGGTAAGACGGAGTAATTCAGACTTCCGAAGCCCCGCGAAAAGGTACGTGGAGAACATGGCATAGTTCCTCACTCGTGCAAATGGCGTATCGAAAGGACAATTGGCAACAACTTCAAGTATTTTCATTGCTTGGTGCTTTGGCAGTTTTCGGGGTAGTTGTTTAGGAGGTTTTGGTACTTCTATAGCATGAGCAAAATTTGTTTGGAGGTATTTATTCTTAATACACCACTCAAAGAATACTCGTATCCCGCTGTGATATCCGATAAAGGTATTTGGCTTCCAGTGCAGAATGACGCTACCGTGATAAAAGAATAATCGCACCTTATCTTCTGATATCTCATTCATCGTCGTAATCTCACCGCGCTTTTGAAATAGCTGCAATGTGGTACGAAGCCGTCGTATTGTTTCTGGTGAGTATCCTCTGAAATTCTTTACATACTCGCAAAATTCTTGTATAATAATGTCTAAATACATGTGATTCCACTCCAACCTCCTTCATTACATGGCAGCTTTTGGTATACCTGTTCTATTGTTAAACAAGTACCAAAATGCTATTAATCTAAAAAAGACCTATAATTATCAAGCTATTTTGCAATTAGACCTCTACGTGTTTTATACTATTAAACAGGTAGGTCTTCATTTCCAAAAAAGCTTTATGTAGTAACGTAAAAATAGATTTCCCTTTAGTTTATCAATGCCATGTTTCCTACCTGTTCTATGCTGGAAAAAGGAGTTTTCATGTTGGATTTTAGTAACAGGTATGTGTACTATATCATCATTTCAGAGGAAAAAGCAGGCCGTGTTTTATCCCATCACATGAATTGATCGATGCTCATATTTTCAATATCTGCGGTCATCTCTTGCGGTGGCAAGCAACGCAAATAAATCATTGTCATACGGATGTCTTTGTGCCCCATCAGTTGCTTGAGCTTCGCGATGTTGTTGCTTGTTTTAAGAAAGTTGACGGCGAACGTATGGCGGAAGCGGTGTAGATGAAATTGCACGCCTGATTGTCGTTTCAAAGTATCAACTAAATTATTTAATCCTTCATAACTTAATCGGTTATCTCCTTTTGAAGAGACGATTAGGAAAGGACTGGTGTATTCTCTTCGTTCACGTAAATAATCCTTGAGTTGAAGTAAAAGTTGAGAATGAATGGGAATGTACCTGGTACGAGGAATTTTGGACGTCTCAGCACGTACGGTAAGTATTTTCCGCTCCATATCAATATCTCTGATTTGAAGGAATAGTAATTCTTCGCGACGTAATCCGCAGAACAACAGAATATAAAATATTGTCAAGTTCCTTTTGAGCAAAAACAACGTAAATGACCGAATATGAATTGCTGAAATTATTCGTTCAACATCTTGTCGTGAAAGAAACCGCCGATCCTCATACACTGCAATAGGATATTGCATTTGTCGAAAGGGATTTATCTCAATATGATTTCTCACGCGTAGCCATTCGAAGAAATTAAACAACTTGCTCCAATAGGTTACAATGGTTGACTTCTTCACTCCCACTTTTACAATGCCGCGCCCGACAATACGTTTCCGTTGTTCAAGGATGCGAAAGAAACGGGTAATTGTAGCCGGCGTCAATGAATCGACCGTGACATCAGGGACAACTTTCATGAATGTGGCAAATGCCTGCCGGTAGCCACGGAGTGTTTCCGGACGAACTCGACGAGAATATTCACTCTCTAAAATGTATTCTTCAAATAGTTTTACAATAGTCTGTCTCACTAAAACAGTGTGCGACATGTACACATAAAAGAAACCAGCGGAAAACAATCAGTTATCGTTATCTAGCACTATTACTTATTGCCTTGAAAAGTGTAATTTTTCCTTTCAATTTACTTACATGGAATCCCCGTTAATAGAAGAGCTTATCACTGAAGTCGCTGAAGATTTCAAAATACACCTAGCAACAGCAGGTAACGATCGAATCATTTTCTCTGGTCGTTTTGGCAAAGGGAAAACTAGATTCTTGACCACCTTCTTTGACAATCAAGAAAAGTATTTAAAGGCAAAACAGTACAATGTCTTTTTTTTGGATTTCAAAAAATCATTGTAGTATGCGACATCCATAATATCCATAACATTTTCAAAAATAAATACGGTGAAAATGTAGACTTCAATGGATATATTGATAAATTTTATTCAAAAACTCCATTCTTATTTCAAAACTATAAACAACTAAACAGAACCTGTATTGATTTAATAGCAAATATGGAAGTAGGAATGGATAGAGGCAGAACGCAAAAGATGCATGATTGCACCCACGATGCTACTTTATACAATTTAGTTACAAACTTGATCTATCATAATTTACTTTCCCTGCGTCAACTTCTAAACTTTTGTCGGACGAAACTTGTTCTGCGAGATACAACAATTTATTTTGAAAAATTTGGCATTGAAGTTACTCGGCATTCTCCCATATTAGGTATTATAATTCTAACTAAACTACTCGGCAATTTTCGAGAATTGAAATTTGCAATTCAGCACTTCCTTGAACATGCAGTTCCAATAACAAATCTAAATGAACAATATGAGCACCTGGTATTTTTCGCCCTCAGACATATTCATAAATTTTCCGTGTTTAATGAGAGTTTTCATTACAAATTACCAACTGATATAACGTTATCAATTAAACTCGAATCAAAGGGGGAAACGTTTTCCAAGATCGATATTTTTGATGCAAACGGGACTGGCCTTTTTCAACCCACAGTCAAAGATTTTTATCTATTGTATCTAAAAACCAGCACAGACCTCTGCAACGAAAAAGTTATCGAGTAGCAATGCATTTTTAGTTAATTATCCTTTCTATACTAAAGAAATTTCCTCCCCTATTCTTACGATATGAGTATTGAAGAATATGGTAACCATAAGATCACCCCCCTAGGCCGCATACAAAGTAAATATTGGAAATCACTTGTCGGTATTAAAGACGAAGATCGATTAATGCATATCTATGCACTTGGCCGAACCGGTGTTGGTAAAAGCACCCTGCTTTTAAATATGGCAATATCTGATATTGCTCGCGGACATGGTTTGGCAATTATTGATCCACATGGTGACCTTGCACAAACATTGTTGAATTATGTCCCAGAACATCGCGTAAATGATGTTATCTATTTCGATGTTACAGACACAGACTTTCCAATTGCGTTTAATCCGCTCCATGCACAATCGAAAAAAGAACGATACCTTATTGCATCTGGCCTCATTAGCACGTTTAAAAAGATATGGGTTGATTCCTGGGGATTTCGCATGGAGCATGTGCTTCGTTTTACCCTTCTTGCATTGCTTGAATATCCTTCAGCTACTATTCTAGATATAAGTAGAATGCTTATTGAAGATCAATTCCGACGGGAGGTATTAAAACATGTACATAGTAGTTCGGTACGATCGTTTTGGCGGTTTGAATTCGCGCAATTCACTCCCGGATTACGGCAGGAAGTGATCAATCCAATCGTTAACAAGATGGGATTGTTTTCAGCAAATACGATACTTCGAAATATTGTTGGGCAGCCAGTATCGAGCATTAATTTAGGGGAGATCATGGCAGCACAAAAAATTCTCATCTGTAACTTTTCTAAAGGTGTATTAGGAGAAGATGCATGCAGTTTGATCGGCAGCGTGTTAATTAGTTCGTTGCAGTTGGCTGCACAGCGACGAGCATCGACGCCCGCATTGCTCCGAGTGCCATTCTTTTTATATGTTGATGAAATGCATTCATTCATTAGCCAGTCTTTTGTCGATATTTTGGCGGAAATGCGTAAGTATGGATTGTCCATTTTCTTAACGCACCAATATCTTGAGCAGGTGCATCCAAAAATTTATGCGGCCATCTTTGGTAACGTCGGAACAATTATTTCTTTTGCTTTGGGAAGCGATGATGCAACCATTCTTTCGAAGGCATTTTCGTCTGCGGTACTTCCAAAGGATCTCATCGATCTGCCCCGATTTAAGATGTATTTGCGGCTCATGATGGATGGAACCTTCATAAAGCCTTTTAGTGCCTTTACACTGCCCATAACGGCCCGTATAGAAGGGAATAGCGGTCTTATCATTGCGCATACAAGGAAATACTTCTGCACGTGCGTTGAGGACGTAGAAAATATGCTGTTGAAAAAAAGCATTATTCGTGGATGGGATCAACAATCCCTCTTTTAATCACATGCTATAATAGGCTCATGTCCAAAAGTTGCACAAGTGAATTTTATTGCATCATCTATAAGGATAAAGAACTTACTCAGCTAAATGTCCGGCTTGGGGGAGTATTGCCCTTATTCAAACACCGAAAGAATGCGTTGGAATATAGGAATACTGAGTATGTAAATAATGTGAAAGATTATAAGGTGATAAAATGCATTATAAAATTCACTTTGAAAACATAAGGTATAAATATCAAAATGATTGCAGTATGCAAATGCCGCTACAAGAACGGCATTTGGATATAAAGCGTATTGATTAGTGCCCATACGAAACCTTGTAGGTATACACAATGCCGGACACGGTTCGTGCAAATGATACATTGAGCGCGGAGGCGTCAAGTGATTCAATCGTCATATCGCTTGGACTTCCATTATACGTCATGCTGATAATGGTTTCATTTTGCGCAAACGTCCATGTGCCGGTTTCATAGATGAACGGATTGCTTGCCACGCATTTTGTTGCACCCTCGTTGCGCTCATACGTTTTATCAGCACGGAACACCAAGTGATCGTCAAGCTGGCAGGCCGAGGTAAGCGGTATAGCATCCGTCCACGTCGTCGCGGATTGCTGTTTGAATTGCGCAGTTTTTATCATCCAATCTGATTTTACGAGTAACGAGGCTTTGGTTGCTGCGGTAGGTTGTGAACCACCATCGCTATCTTTTTTGCTGCACCCGAGTGTTGCTATCATTAGCACAGCAACGGAAATTCTTAACATGTTCATGATACTTTGTTTATCGGTGTATTAAAGTTTTGGTATTGCAGTCACAATTTTCTTTTCGGCATTGAGGAGTAGATCAAACAATGGCGGCGGGCGATGAACCGTAGTATTCGACTTCGTCACCGCACAACTCGCCTCCCAAAGAATATCGCCTGTGGTAGTGGATATGATCATATATCGAAGTGTCGCATTCGTGCTGGCGCCCGCACCACGAATTCGACCATCGGTTTGCCGAAAGTTTTGAATGACACCTTGCACGATGGCATCGCAATGCAGCTGCGCGCCCAGGACTTTCAAGGTGTTGCTGTTGGGAACACCGGTGTTTTCAAATTCTCGAAGAAATTGATCATAGGTCGGGACGAGATTGAGGTCATTAATCCGCTTTGTTGATTCGAGTGGGTCAATGATTGCCTTTCCGCCATTTTTCTTTACAAGCTCCGCGTAAAAGAAGCGATTGATTTCCGTCGCTTCGCTTGGTGTCATTGCGATATTTCTCATTGGGAGCAATGCAAGTGTTTTCACTGCATCTCGCGTAAACGCTGGATTAGTGTATGTTTTCAAATTAGTGCTTGAACATCCTGCACAAAACAGGATTGCAAGAATGGTAACGGGGAGTCGAGATTTGGTCATAACTGAAAGTTTTACAACCAAACTACAATAAAAAACACAATTAGGCATGTATGCCTAAAGAAATTTTTGAGAAGATTTGACTTTCGTTCTAAATGAATAACCTACGCAACGAAAAGTTATTGGTAGCATTTGGGCTTCACTTGAAGCAACTCCGACTTAAGAAGGGACTTACCCAAGAACAATTAGCGTATGCTTGTGATATGGAATTAAGCCAAGTGTATCGAATAGAAAAGGGGAAGATAAATGTCACCATTTCCACTTTAAGTGCACTTGCTGTCGGCTTAGAAACGTCTATCGGGCAACTTTTAAAAGATTTTTAATTATTTATCAACTCGCAGCATTTTTAAGTACAGAAGTGTTCCACCGTTTAGGAAAGATTATGTGCATTGCATCCAAAATATCATACGCTGCCTTTTCAAAACTTCCTACTTGGCTCTCATAGTGAAACAGCAGCATTTTATCAAAATTGGCCATATTGTTATATGCAGCATGACAATCTTTTGCAGAACTTATCAATCGAAGTGCACGGACATCTTTAGAGTACTTTTGCGCAACGGCTATACTTGGTAGCACAATTTGAGCAAATGTTTTTCCAATACTTCTATGCGCTCCACTCGCAATCCAAGAATTGTAAAGTTCTAAGAAATCTTGTTGTAAAGTGTCGTCTTCTAATTCTATATCCCCCTTATTGTATGCATGTACTATTTCTTCTTGAAACCTACTAAGATCATTTATGCCTTTGTTATATAAATCGGTGTACTTACTAATTTCACCATTCATTGATTTTGCTAGTTCATCAGAATCCTTACATTCTTGATTGATGGTAATTATCTTTTCAAAAATTTTAGATATTGCTGCCGCCCTTTTTTTCGAATGAAAAGAAGTAAACTTTATAATAAAATCTTCCATTCTTATTTGG
This sequence comes from Bacteroidota bacterium, assembly GCA_028288625.1. Classification (GTDB taxonomy): domain Bacteria; phylum Bacteroidota; class Bacteroidia; order Chitinophagales; family JADIYW01; genus JADJSS01. Next base: position 32,417 of record JAQBNI010000048.1, read on the forward strand.
AGTAATGAAGGCAAAGCTGTGATGACACTTTTTTTAATAGTAAACCCAAGTCCTTTCAGTAAACCAGCATTTTCAAGAGATTTGCGAATACCGTCAGAATAAATTAAACAAGAGGTTGCAAAATCATAAAGTAAGAAATGTAGAGTTCTTTTATATGCTCGAATTTGAAAATATTTGGTAATCCTTTTTCGCACGTAATCAGCTAAAATCCCGGCAATAAAAATAGAAAGGGAGACGGTTACGCTTATCCCAACGGCCGGATTAGTTTTTAAAAGAGATTTGAAAAATTCTAAAAAATCATGCATGTTTTTGGCTTAGGTAGAAATGATTGTGTCGGTCTGGCTTAATTTAGAATTACAATGAAATAACGCTATTAAGGGCGTCATCTGCATCTCGGTGAATAAAATTCGCTTGATATCCGACAGTAGTGGTAATTGAAGAATGACGATATAGTTTCTTCAGCATTTGAATCGGTATTTTATCTCCGGAAATATTTCCGAAGGAATGGCGTGCAATGTGCATGGTCATTTTCTTCTTTACTTTAGCCTTTTTTGCTACCTCTACCAACCATTCATTTATTGCTTTTACCCGCTGCGTTATTCTCTGCTGCACAGCAAATTGATCTTTCATGTCGTGAACGGTTTCAAGGTCAGGAAATACAAGATCGTGTGTTGGGTTCTTCCGTTTGTATGAACGCAATATCGCCAATGCTTTAGGATGCACTTGCAACGAATCAGCCTTATTGTTTTTTCCCATGCTATAGAAGAGCCGATCATTATTGAAGTCAGACCATTTCAATCGCAATGTATCTGATACTCGCATGCCCGCAAAATAGAAGGAAAAGAGCCACACGTTACGCGCATGCTGTTCATAAGGATTATCAGTAAGGTCTAGGGATTCCACTACTTTTATTTCTTCGGCGGTCAAACCAATTTTGTTGGATTCAGGGAACTTAATAACGATTTTGCCTTTCCCGAATGGATAGTATTTACGATCTGTGATGCCGGCAGCGATGGCTTGATTGAAAATGGTGCGGATCACCACTAAATGATTTACTGCGGTACGTTCAGCGCATTTATAAGTGCCTTTCACATAGGCTTTAAATTGTTTTAATAATGTTGTGTTGATATCTGCAAAGGAAATATCCGAATCTTTAAGAAACTTTTTAAAATGTTTCACCCGAGGTTTATCAGCAGAATATTGATTAAACTTTCCTGAACGTTTGAGTTGATCCAGGTACTCATCTGCTTGACCGAAAAAGGTCATGCCACCGGTGGGTTTGATCCGCTGCTTTACGGCCTTTGAGGATATCTCAGACTTGAGCGTTTCTAGTTCAAGCGATGTATCGGTTGCTTCTGCGAGTTTCTTCAGCAAAAAGTTATTGAGCCTATTTGAATTGGGATGATTTTTTTTCACGCGCTGACCATCAGCATCCCACTCCTTTTGCTGAATGTTGTACCCAACATGAATGAACGATGTCTTTCGATCTTTGGTTATTCTTATTGCAAGAGGGAATAAACCTTCTTTCGTGGGCTTTTGCCGGAGTACAACTTTTACTGAAGCCATAATCAGAATTTTGTTGGAAGGAAAATGGTACAACATAGGTACAACATTTCGCGGTTTTTCCTGTATTAAAATTTTATCTTTTTTCCTGTAATGCAGTAGGGAAGAGCCTTATAGGAGCATATGAAACCATATAAGACCAATTAGAACAGGGCTTAAAATCCTGTTCGCCGCAACGCGAGTAACGGTTCAAGTCCGTTCCGGGGCACACAGTATCAATTAATTAAAAAGGTCGCTTTTATCAGCGACCTTTCTAATTTTTGAAAGCTTGCAAACAATCAACAAATTACCTAACGTTTAACGCATCATACATTGAAAATACCTTACTGTAATTGCGTCTGCTTAAGCGAATTTTATCATTACTCCTCATCATGAAGAAGGGTAGGTTGCAGAGATGGGAGAAAAGATTCATGTGATCGTGCATCGTGTCTCCATTTTTCAAAACTCCTCCAACAATTAAATTCAAATAATAATTAAATCCTTCCCTTATCAACACTTTCAATAGCTGATGAAAATCAATCCGATTCCGGGATAAAGATTATAAAACAGCAAGTAATCAGTAGTGCGCCAACGTTACGCCATTGTTAATAAAAGCATATCTGTGCTGTTTTCAAGCGACTAAAATTTCTAAAATGGTTACTAAGTGCAGCAAAAAGACAATTAAGCTTACAACCACCCAGCGAGAAATCTTATTTTCAATGAACAAACTATCTATTGACAACTTCACGTAGCATGTATAAAATTTTTCTTTTAGCAGTTCTGTTTACTTCTAAGATTGATGCACAGAAAAGCGACCCTAAATCAGCGCTTGAAATAATTCCTTCAGGCGACGCAAAAAATATTGGAGGAATAATAAAAGACACACTACTATTAATTACGGGACACACTTATTCGTTTACCGTGGATACTCCCGAAGACAGTGGATTAGTTTCAACACAAATTTTAACAGAGCAACTTCCCGGGCAACTAACATCAAAAGACGGATCCCTGCAACAATACACGGTGAAAGATAAAAACGGATCATTGAAAACCTCAGGCAAAATTTTTACCGGTGATCATCTCATCGTTAGCTCACCAAACGGAAAATTAAGCAGGGATTATTTCATCCAGCTACGGCCCATGGCGCAAAGCGGCCATCTCACTTTAGACAGGGAACAACTAACAGCAAACACGAGTAGGGATCTAATTCTTTATTTTACTGCAGGCCAAAGAACGCCAGATGCCATCGTTAGAATTTTTTTACCGCGGGGAATCAATGTTACATTAGAAAATACAACCGTGAATGTGATTGGCAGGGGCGATGTAAAACTAAAAGATCTCGCCACACAATCGATGGGACGTGTAGGGTCCGCTTACCCCTATCATAAAGTAGGCATCGCAGAGATTTCAAAATCTGCTGATGGAGGTTCGGTTCTTTTATTTAGACACCTTGATCTTAGACCGGCTAACGGGCCCGATCTTAAAATCATCATTTCAAATGTTAGTTTGAATAAGCCAGGGTTCTACCACTTTAAAGTAAATTATGAAACCAGTAAGCCTGAAGCATTAACAAGCCCGGGCATTGGGCCTGAGACAGCCGTGTTAATTGTAACGAGTGCCATCTCCGATTTCGAAAGAATAATGAATAAATCTCTTACCTATAAAGAATCCGTCAGCACATTCACAACCGCAAATTTTAAATGGAGTAAGACAACAAAAAACGTCACACACATTCTACAATCTTTAAACGAAGGGCGAAACTGGACGGTTTCGCCGGCAGCAATAGATAGGAAAAGTTCGACTGCCAGCGTATCGGGATTAGTACCCGGTAAACGATACACCTTCAGGCTACTTGTTCAGGATGGCAGTTCAAAGGAATATTCAAACCCGGTTATCTTTTACTCCGGGAAAATGGATATTAAAAACTTTGGTGTTTCCGGGGAAGATAACGCCGACAACACTGATAAAATAAATAATGCCATCAATTACCTTCATGAAATTGGCGGCGGTGTTTTATTTTTTACTAAAGGAACTTATTCAGTGAGAACGATACATTTAAAAACAAATGTGTGGCTCTATCTAGCAGCTGATGCAACCATTAAAGCAATTAAAGGAGGTGATGCACCCGAAGCAACCTGGTTTAGTGACAGGAAATACCGTTCCGGCTTATCTCCCAATGATAAAGGTCCATATGCAGAGCCGGAAAATTGGTTAACCAAACAAGATGTGGGTCATCACTACTTCCAAAACAGTATGTTTTTTGGTGAACGTTTAGACAACGTAAAGATCATTGGCAATGGACGTATAACCGGCAACGGAATTATTGTTAATGGCGACAATGTAATGAAAAACACAGCCGATAACAGGACTGATAAAATGTTCACTTTTAAACTATGCACCAATATTGAAATTGGCGGCATCTCCAACGGACAGGACCTTTGGTACGATTCAACAAAAGATCAACCTTATTATCTCAGCGGTGGCGGTTCGAAAAATATCAATACGCAAAACATGTTGCAAATTGATCGCTCAGGACACTTTGCCCTTCTTGCTACAGGCACTGATAATCTGAATGTGCATGATACTTATTTTGGCAAAGCATCAACATCCAATGTTCGCGACATATATGATTTCATGTCTTGTAATAATGTTATTGTTACTAATATCTTTTGTAAAGTAGCCTCTGATGATATTGTAAAACCGGGATCCGATTGTTCACTGGGTTATACCCGGCCTGCCCGGCATTATATGATACGGAATATTATCGGGGATACTAATTGTAATCTTTTCCAGGTTGGCTCAGAAACGGCTGACGATATTATGGATATTCATGTTGATAATATCTATGTGCTTGGTGCTAACAAAGCTGGCTTTTCTATCTCAACAAATGATGGTGGCCATATTAAAGATATCCATCTCAACTGCGGGCACACCGGGCCGCTGCACTCGCGTTCTAAAATGTTCAGAACCTATACACCGTTTTTCATTTCAATTTCTAACCGGGGACGCATTCTTGGCGCAGAGGCTGCAACCTATAGTTTCACTGATAATGGCGAAAAGCATAAAGAACTGCTGGTAAAAAATATCAATATAGGCGAAGTGGAAAATGTTATTTTAAACGGAATTGATATTTCTGAAGTATACGCCGGAAGTTCTTACGGAAATAATGATCGCTGGAAAAGCTACAATGGTTCCCAACGCAGGGCCACGCCCATCATCGCGGGTTATCGCCTTCCTGTTTCTGAGAATGTTGAAGGCGGACTTGATTTCACTTTGCCAAATGGAAAGCACACCGGTTATATAAAAAATGTAACGCTGAATGATATTAATGTCCTGGTAAAAGGCGGGAATCCTGTTTCAGACACTTCTGCGTCACCGCCGGAGTTGGGCGTGGGGCAGTACAATGCTTCAAATTTGAAGCTTGAACCATCTTACGGAATCTGGGCCAGGCACGTAAAAGATTTATCAGTAAACCAAAGTTCACTGAATTATGAAAAAAGCGATGGGCGTTTTGCCATTTTTTTTGATGATGTAATTGGCGCCAGAATTTCCATGGTAAAAATGGCAAAATCAGGCGAGAATCCCAATGCTGTTAAATTGCATAATTCGACAGCTATCACCCTCGATAACATTTTGTATTATGATGATGCACCCGGTAAATTCACTCATGAAAAATGAAAGGTGAAGAATAACCTATTCGTTATCAACTACCGTGTCAATTGTTTTCCTGATATCCTTTGAGGTAACGTTATTTTTTACATTTATATTTTTACTCTTGCTTCCTTCCACTTTTACAAAACTCGCAGCTTCACCTTTCACTTCGATCTTCGTGATATCTGCGCCCAGCACATTTTCTAAACGGATGATTGCTTCTGCGCCTGTTGCTGCAGGTATCTTCCAGCCGGTTACTGTAATGTCTTTTCCATCTTCACAAACAAGTGCCGGGCGCACATCATTGTTTGCAAGATTAAAATTTATATTGATGAGTCTCAATCCTTTCACATGTCTCGCCCAAACACCATACGCAGGTACAAGTGGCCCGAATGTTTTTACTTCAGGGTATTTATCAATGGCTTCCGGAACAACCTGTCTTGCATTTTCTGCAGTACCACCACCGGCTAAATCGATCTCAATATTTTCTAAAGTAAGATTGGTTATATCATGTCCCGGAACGCCTGTAATTAAAATTCCTGAGGGCGGCTTCAGTTGCGCATTTGCTGACGCTTGCGCTTTTACATTTCTTACTACAACATTTTCAAAACTTCCTGTAGGCTGTTGCTGATCCTGGTCCTTTCTGAATACACTGAGTCTTGAACCTAAACGAAATAACATGGGCGTTTTTACATTCACCATCGTAATATCTGATATCTCTATATTTCTTAAATGGGCGCCATCAACAGTTAATAATTTTATTCCGCCATTATTCGTATCATAGATATAACAATTAGATATCTTAATATTTTCAAACGCAGCCATCGATTCAGTTCCCATCTTGATCGCACCCTGGTTACTTTTCAAACGCATATTAGTAACTACAATATCGCTGCAGGCCATTGTACTGGAAGTCGTTTTAAAACACAAGGCATCATCACCGCTCACCACATCACAATCTTTTATACGAACATGCTGTGATCCATCCATGTCAATGCCATCGTTATGTGCCACACCCACACTTACGATCTTTACTTTTTCAATCAAAATATTTTTACTCTTGAAAAAGTGCGATGTCCATGCGGCAGAATAATTAAGTGTCACACCTTTCACTGTCACTCCATCACATCTTACAATTCTTAAAAGAAAAGGCCTGCGGCCCCAGCGTTGCCCTTCAGGACGGGTATCTGTAAGAATTTGCCGCTCTTTCAATTTTGATCCCTGCCCATCAATAATACCATCTCCTTCTATTCCAACATTCCTCGCATCAATGGCCACCACTAAAGCCCAGCCCACCGGCGTACCGAGGCCATCATTAAAAGGGTCTTTATTTTCATAATCATTCACATCTGTACTTCCAAGTATCACTGCATTCTTGTCTAAATGAAGTGTAACATTATCCTTCAGCACAATTGTTCCTGATAGATATTTTCCCGCAGGAAAGATCACTTTACCGCCACCACTTTTATTACAGGCATCTATCGCTTTTTGGATTGCAGCAGAATTTAAAGTGGTGCTGTCTCCTTTAGCGCCATAATTCAATACGTTCACATCAGAAGCTTCTGCATTCGTCACAGAAAAAAATAGTGAGGCTGTGTATAATATAATTTTCAAACACTTCATTCGATTGTTTCTTTAATTAGACGAATTAATAAGCCGGCAACAAATGGATCTCACGGAAGGTAAAACCTGTTTTTCCTTCAGAAAATTTTACTGGTGCTAATGTGAGGTGATAAATTCCAGGCTTATCAAATGTTACCGTTCCTCCATTCGTGTGTATTTTCTTCCAGTATTGACTGCGCTGGTTATATTCTTTTGAATCAGGAACAATCTTCGTTTCAAAAGATTGATTGCCTGAAATAATTTTCACTACATGATCGCCCTGCCATGAAGGATTTTCTGTTGAACCGGTTTCTGTAGTGATGATATCTACTTTATAAGTTCCCGGCTGAATCACTTTGAACTGCCAGTCAAGATTAACTGCCGGATCAACCCACCCTTCTGCGCCACCGGCACGTGAAATAAAATTGAGTTTCGCAGCAGAATCGCCTTTATAAATTTTTGCATCAACTCCCGGAAGTTTGACAGTTCTGTCCTGCTGCTGTGTGATAGTTTTTTCTGCATCAGCATTACCCTGAATTTCAACAACAACAACTGAAACAACTTTATCCGGTGCATTAGCCGGAAGATTTATTTTTAAAAGATGATGATCATTCACACGGTCATAAGTTTCTTTAAAAGCGATCGGTCTTTTGGATGGATCTGATAATAAATAAACTTTGTTGATTTTGTTCTTTATTCCCTCTAAATAAAAACCAGTTTGCGGCCACTGGTAAATTCCCAAATATAATTTTCCGGGCTTAGTTGTGATGTTTCCCCAGGCAAATTCAGGATTAAAAGGACTTGCTTTTGTTCCGTAAATCGCTTCATGGTTGATCTTCATCCATTTTCCAACCTGTGATAAAATATTCACAGACTCTTCAGGTATCACTCCTTCAGCAGTAGGTCCTACATTCAATAAGTAATTTCCTCCTTTACTTGCAATGTCAAACAGCAGGCGTGTAATGTCTTCAGGAGATTTCCAGTGATGATCATCTTTTCTAAAGCCCCAGGTATTATTTAATGTAGCCGGAACTTCCCAGTCTTCGCGGATAACAGCAGCAGGGATTGAATTATCCCCTGTTGATTTATAATCGGTTTCCACACCTCCTCCCAATCGTCCGCTGATAATACAACGTGGCTGCAACCTCCTCACTAAATCTTTCAACGACTGTGCCTGCTCTTTAGTAATGGTCATCGGCGTATCGAACCAAATCATTCCAATCTCTCCATACTGCGTCAGCAATTCTGTTAACTGCGGTTTTACTTTTTCATCAAGATATTGTTGAAAATTTCTTTGAGCAGGAAAATCCCAATCATTATCTAAACCGTTGGGTTCGTGCCAGTCACGGGATTGAGAATAATAAAAACAAATTTTAATTCCTTGTTTATGGCATTCATCTGCCAGGGCCTTGATAATATCTTTCCCATACGGCGTGGCATCCACCACATTATATTTTGATGCATGAGATTTGAACATAGCAAAGCCATCATGATGCTTTGAAGTGATGGCGATGTATTTCATGCCGGCATCTTTTGCTATGGCAACAAATTTCTTTGCATCGAATTTTACGGGATTGAATTGTTTAGCGAGTTGTTCATATTCAGCAACAGGAATAGTCGATCTTTTCATGATCCACTCACCCAGCCCCGTACTTGGTTTGCCTTTCCATTCTCCGGCGGGAATAGCATATAAGCCCCAGTGAATGAATAATCCGAAACGTGCATCACGCCACCATTTCATGCGTTCTTCCTGTGAAATGTTCTGACTATAACTGTGATATGCGCAGATCAATGCGATTAAAAAAAGAAAGGTCTTTTTCATATTTCAAGAATCGGGGTTAAAGAAATTATGTAACCGGCTTCATATCATTGTTCAGCATTCTTGCGTCGCACTCTTCGACTGAAGTTTTTCAATCAGCAGGCACCCTGCACTTTAAAAAACATTATTTAATCAATCGACCCGGTTTTAATCTTTCCATTCTGTGCCGCAACGCTTGCCACATTTCCTTTCACTTCAACTTTAATCACAGAAGCGATTGCATCAGGAGCGGTTGCTGGTAAATTAATCACCAATCCATCATTAGTTAATTGAGTCTTCACCGAAACACCATTCGCTAATAATTTTCCTGATACTACTTCATTCTTTAAACCAGGCACAACCAGCTTCCCATCTTTCGGCCAGTCGAACACCGAAAAATAAAGTGTTGTGTTGTTTCCATTTTCTTTTTTAGTGCAGCGTCCCCATGTTAAAGGTTGCAGCGGACTTGCTTTGGTTGCATAGATCGCTTCACTATTTACTTTCATCCACGCTCCTATTGCCTTTAGCCTGTCAACACTTTCCTGCGGAAATGTTCCGTCGGGCTTCGGTCCAACATTTAATAAATAGTTACCGCCTTTAGAAGCAATATCAACAAGATTATGAATTAATGTTTCAGTGGATTTCCATTTTGTATCCCAGCTTTTATATCCCCATGAGCTGTTCATCGTCATGCATGTTTCCCAGTCATTGCCGTCTAATTCACTTTGACCCGGAATCTTTTGTTCAGGTGTTTTTGTATCACCCGGAAAGTTGGGACGTTTCAAACGATCATTCGTAATAATATTGGGTTGAAGCTTCAATTGCTCCTGCAATTTCAATGCGGCTTCGTCCGTCATGTTCGTTGGAGTATCCCACCACAACACAGCAACATCGCCATAATTTGTCATCAGTTCTTTCACCTGCGGAACAGCGACATCGTTAATATACTGGTCGAAAGTTTTTGTTTCCTGTGCGGGATCCCAATGGCCCTTATGTGCAGCGGTGTAAGCATCAATCGCAGCGCTGTCAGGATTCGCCCAGCCTTCACTCGCAACTTTTCTTGAAGCTGCTCCGCCAGGATTGTTCCAGTCCTGCGCCTGTGAATAATAGAAGCCCAGTTTCACTCCATATTTTTTACAAGCTGCAGCGAGTTCTTTCAAAGGATCCCTTTTAAAAGGTGTTGCATCAACAATGTTCCATTTGCTTGCTTTGGATTTAAACATCGCAAAACCATCATGGTGTTTTGCAGTGATCACGATATATTTCATTCCCGCTTCTTTCGCGGTTCTTACCCATTCATCCGCATTAAATTTTGTTGGATTGAATTGTTTGGCAACACTTTGATATTCAGCCACAGGAATTTTAGAGCGGTTCATGATCCATTCCGCACCGCCATGCGCCTGCTGGTGCCCGTGATATACCCCTGCCAACTGTGCATATACGCCCCAGTGAATGAACATGCCGAAGCGGGCTTCACGCCACCATTTCATGCGGGCATCCTTTTCGGGAGTTTGGGAAAAACCAAGATTGGAGATACAAACGATTGCTAATAATAGCGCAAGAATTTTTTTCATATGTGACAAATAATCAGGAGTTAGATACTATACGCAACTAACCGATTATTATTACAATCACAGTGCGTTCTATTAGCCTTTCATTCAATGATTTTAGCGGGGATATATTCCGTAATTCATTGTCTTCCAGGTATCATTCTACAGTTTCACCTGTGCTCTTTTCCATGCCGGGCCGGCTTCCTCTTTCGTCCAGAAAGGAGCTTCAGATTTCCTGCCCGGAAGACGGTATAAACCATACTGGTCTTTTTGCAAACCCGGATCTTTTATAGTGAAACCTGCCGGAAGAGTTTTTGCATCTGAAGGATTCCAGGCGATATTATTTTTAAAATTGACCACCACTGAATCATCGCTCCAGTCAACCGCTTTATTTTTTGTGATGATGATATTATTAGCGAACAAAGTATTCTCCGCTTTCAAATAACGCTGCGCATTTTTACCGGCACCCACATTGAAAGATTCTTTGCAGTTGATAATAATGTTATTTTCTACCCTCGCATTTTTTACCTGCCAGTGACTGGTCAATTCAGGATTGGGTAATCCATCCATAATTGAAATGGCAGCGGCAACGCTGGTGCCTCTCAGGTCCTGCATATAATTATCATGCACTCTGTGATTTTCATCGATGATACGGATGCCGCCTGTATGATCTATTCCATTGCCAATGAAATAATTTCCGTAAACATCAGAACCTTTTCCATGACGGAGTGTAAGTGTACCCTGGCTTTCGAAGAAAAGATTATCCCGCAAAATATTTTTGCCTGATTTATTGGAGATGATCTCCAGCTCGCCATCGCAATGTTCAAAAACATTTTTTTCTACAGTTGTATAAGAATCATGCTGCGACCAGGTGCTGTTACCTACACGAATTGTTTCACCACCATTCACGCCAAGATCCGGACGGGCACCAAAATAATTATGATCGATCATATCATAATTCGGCTGATCGTCTAACCAAATTACCAATGTTGTTCCCTGGTGGGTTTTGCCTTCAAGCCAGCAATGATCTACACGGTTTTTATGACCGTAAACAGAAAGCCATTTATAATCTAGTTTTTTATCGGGATGATTATAATCATAAATACCGGAGTTGGTCAACCGGCAGTTTTCTGATTTAGCAGAAAAAACGATCACATCTTTTTTTAAAGAATATCCATCGGTGAAATAAACACCGTCAACAACGAGCCAGCTTCCGTCTATAGTTAAATTTGAATTGCCTGTGATCTTCGTCTTGCCGGGATTTTCTGTTGTGAGAGTAATGGGTGCATTTTGCGTTCCATTAGCCGAGAATACTAATTGCTGGTCTTTCCATTCACCATCTTTGAGAATGACTTTATCACCGCGTTGCAGTTTTAATGCAGTTAATTCTGCAGCGGAGCTGATACGGTATTCTTTAGCGGATGCAAGATTTGTTATTGCAAGAAATAAAAGGAATAAGAGACTTTTCATAATAAATTTTTTGAAACGCTGACTGAGATATTCCATATCTGCCAGGTATGGAATATCGGGTAAACGTTCTTATTTTTTTCTAACACTCACCATCACTACCCCATGCTGCGGCACCACAGCTTTAAACTCATTATTAAATGTTCCAAGATCTTTTTGTCTCCAAAGATCACGGACAATATAATTTCCATTGATTCCAAGATCAGACCACTTCAGCACCACTTCCTGTTTTCCATTATCACCCGGATTAAACAATCCAACTGCTTTAGACCCATCGGACATGTCTTTTGCCATCACACCTGCATCTCCCTGCCTTGAAATAATGGTACCCTGCTTACCCAAAGGATCCTGGTTAACTGCCAGCACTTCATCATTCGTTAAAAGACTGACTGTAAAATTGTCAAGCTTCGTCAAATCACAACCCAGCAATAAAGGAACAGACATCAGGCACCATGCACTCACATGTGTGTATTGCTCATCGGGTGTAAGTAATGTTGGACGCAGTTCTTTGCCCCAGCCTAAATATCCAACGATCATCATATCAGGATCGTTCCAATGGCCCGGCCTTTCATACGGTGCCCATTTATCCTGGGAGAATAAACGGCTGTTTAAACTCTTCCAGTTGTCCCGTATATCACCGCCGGTTCTCCATGCGTTAGACACTTTTGATAATTCACCAATTGATGCAAACGGCGTACTGTTAGACAAACTCAATACAATATCCCGTCCACTGTTTCTTAATGCATCAAACATCTTTTTTGTTTCACGCAATTCGTTCGGGCTCCAATCATATTTCAAATAATCAAAACCCCATTCCGCAAATTGCTTTACATCGTTCTCCACAAATTCATACTGACCAATCGCATAAGGAACCAATTTTTTATTCCGCGGAACATTCTCTTTCACTTTTTCGAAACTCCCTTCAGGATTATTTGCAGAACCACCTACATGATGACCATAAGATTCGATCCACGGTGTAGAATAGATACCGATCTTCAACCCTAATCCATGCACTTCATTCACTAACTTCTGCATATCAGGAAAAGTGGTTGAATCAGGAAGTATCGCATGATTTTTTCCACCGCGTTTCCCCTGCCACACATCATCGATATTCATATAGGACCAGCCATGATCTATAAGACCCGAACTTGCCATTGCTTTTGCATTCGCTTCTACCAACTCCTGGGTAACTTTTGTTGCATAAACATTCCAGCTGTTCCATCCCATTGGCGGTGTTAAAGCAATTTCTTCCCCCACAATAATTTTGAATGCTCTGCTGGTATTTCCCGCATTATTTTTTGCACGAAAAGTCATCGCGTATTCACCAGGTGTATTTATCGAACCAGAAAGTCTTCCTGTTTTGGAATCGAGCCTCACACCTTTCGGCAATTTATCCGCAGAAAAAACAATTGGTTTATTCCCGCTTGCAGGAATTGTAAAAAGGATAGGATGACCCGGACGAACACCAAAAACTTTTGGTCCGTTTATTTTAGGCATTGGCCCTGCTTTGGGCGTAAGGATCATGGAATCGGGCCCTTGTGCAATTGTTAGGTTTGACCACATGCAAGCAAGTCCTGCAACGAAAAGAAAGCGAATTGTTTTCATAATATTAGTTATTGAAGAATGATTTTTTATCTTTTAACCTTTGCGCCCTGACTAATGCTTCGAGATAATAATAGTCCGCATAATTCAACGGAACATCCACTTCTGTATTCGAGGGTTTGGAACCTGTACTGTGATCTAAAATAAACCCGTGGTTTTCTCCCGGTGTAGAACGATAGTATTTGGCAATGCTCTCCATAATTTTATCTGCTGCCGCACGATAAGTTTTTACTTTTTTAGAATACAGGCTTAGCTCATACAATCCTGATGCAATCACCGCAGCAGCAGAAACATCTCTTGGTTCATTTGGAATTCCTGGCGCATTAAAATCCCAGTACGGCACATAATCTTTTGGAAGATTGGGATGATGTAAAATAAATTCCGCGATATGTTCGGCATGATCCAAATATTTTTTATCTTTTGTTTCCCGGTAACACATAGTGAAACCATACAACCCCCAGCTTTGCCCCCTTGCCCATGCAGACTCATTCGCAAATCCCTGGTGAGTTGTTTTCTTAATTACGTTTCCTGTGGCAGTATCATAATCAACAACATGATAAGAACTGTAGTCAGCACGGAAATGATTTTTCATTGTTGTGTTGGCATGACTGATCGCAACTTTCGCCAATGAAGCATCGCCGGAAAGTTTAGCGGCTTCAAATAATAATTCAAGGTTCATCATGTTATCAATGATCACAGGATAGTCCCATTTCTCTTTGCTATGATCCCATGAACGAATAACGCCCGTCTTCGGATTAAATCTTGTCGCTAACGTTTTTGCTGACTGAATAATTACATCTGTATAATGCGGGTCATGAGTTAACCGATACCCATTTCCAAAACTGCAATAGATCTTAAAACCCATGTCATGGGTGCCGCCATTCGTCTTTTCTTTTTCAATTAATGCTGTAAAATTCTGCGCTTCTGTTTTCCATTCGCTCTTCCTGGTGAGATCATACAAAAACCAAAGAACACCGGGAAAGAATCCGCTGGTCCAGTCTTTCGCGGCAACCATTTTTAACTGGCCGTTCTCCAGCGTTCTTGGCGAAACCAAATCTGGTTTTGCAGTACGCATTGCATTCACTTCTTTCAAAAGCAATTGAGTTTGCGATTCTGCATCTGAAATAACTTGTTTAGCTTTTACCTGCTGCGCATTTACCGAAACACTTAATACAACTGCGGCAATAACAAATACCTGCTTCATAAAAATCAGTTGTGTTTTGTTAATTGAATTTCTAAGGGCTTCATTAGTTCCGTTCCTTTTATTTCCAATGGTTTGATAGTAATAGTATGCAAACCCGCATTCAATTTCGTTGTAACTAAATTATCCCACACCGGTTTGACAGTAGTATTAGCATTCACATTTTTTGTTAGCTTAATATCATCTATTGTTATCTCGTAATTTCCTCCAACCTTATCACCCGTAACATACGCAATCAGCATTTTATATTCTGCGGGTTCTTCTGTACGGAAAGCCCAGCTTAATGACTGATCTTTCGACTTCCATCCTTCCACATAATACCTGTCTGTCTTACCATCGCCGAAACCAAAACCTTTTCCCTGCTGCTTTGCATCAAAAGCGAGTAAACGTGTTTGAGAAATGTTAGGTGAAATAACGCTTACACTATCTGCCTCAATTCTACTTTTAAATTCCGCGATGATCACGGTATTAATTGTATCAGGCGCATTTAACGGAAGATTAATAATAACATCATTTCCTTTTTTTGTAAACGTGAGCGCCGATTTTGTTCCCGCCAGGAAATAAACTTTCGAAGGAAGAGTCTTCAATCCACCTACATATAATTTTTTGTCTGATGGCCAGTTGTAAACATGCAGGTAAATTTTATTGTCTTTCGTTGTGCTTACACCCCAATTCTGAAAAGGAATTTTGCCAGCAGTTGTGCCATAAATACTTTCACTGTTCTTATTCATCCATGAGCCGATGCCGTTTAATATTTTCATATCCCTCGCATCGAAAGTTCCATCTCCTTTTGGCCCGATGTTCAGTAATAAATTCCCTCCTCTCGATGCGGCACTAGCAAGCAGTCTTATAAAGTGAGAAACCGGTTTATGGCTGCTGTCAAACTTTGAGTAACCATAACTTTCATTCGTCGTAGGTATCGCTTCCCAATCACCCGATACAGGATAAAATTCAGCAGGTCTGTCAGCCGTATTTTTATAATCACCAAAGTTGGCGGATGCATTACGTACCAGCCTGCCGTTCACCACAACATTCGGGTCCGTCTCTCTTATCGCTTTCAGAATTTTTATGTTTTCTGATAACGGTAATTTCTGCGGCGTATCGAACCATAAAATATCAGGATGATATTTTAGCAGCAATTCTTTGATCTGCGGGATTGCTTTGTCATTTACATATTTCTGCGCTTTCACTAATAATTCAGGATGTTGATCATACCAGCTTACACCGCCGAATAAATTTTTATCACCACCCGGATTATTATATTCCCAGTCATTCCCCGGCGCATCAGGATGCTCCCAGTCAAACGCATGAGAATAATAAAATCCGAATTTGATCCCGTATTTTTTACATGCGGCGCTTAGCTCTTTCATAGGGTCGCGGCCAAAAGGCGTTTGCTTCATGATATTAAAATCACTCACGTGAGAATCAAACATCGCAAAACCATCATGGTGTTTTGAAGTAATGATCATGTAACGCATCCCTGCATTCTTCGCGGTCCTCGCCCATTCATCCGCATTAAAATTGACAGGATTAAACTGGTGCGCAACTTCCAGATAATCTTTTCTTGTGATCTGCTCTTTCCGCATCAAGTGTTCTGCATAACCGCTCACTTTTTTTCCTTTCCACTCTCCTGCCGGCAGAGAATATATTCCCCAGTGAATGAACATGCCGAACTTCGCTTTACGCCACCATTCCACACGCTGGTCATGCGTTTTCATGGAATTTGTCCACCATCCTTTTATTGCTTCATCAATTTCTTTCTGATCTCTTGCCTTGCCCTTATTAAACATTTCCTTCGCCTCATCGCCTGCATCCTGGGCCTGCAAATGCGATGCACTCATTATACACATAGCACAAATAACCGCACACCC